>JAICLG010000317.1 GCA_025927515.1 Hyphomicrobium sp. | reverse complement strand
CTCGACACTGTGCAGTTGAGCGGCGAACAACTCTTTGCGGTGTGCAGCCCGAAGCTGCTGTCGGGCCGGCGTCGGCTTGCCAAACCTGCCGACATCCTTAAGTTTCCGCTTATTCATCTGGACAGCCGAGCGGATTGGACGAAATGGCTGCGGGCCGTCGGGGTCGATAATGGCGCCGCGACGCACGGACCTGTTCTTAATCGAGCGAGCATGGTGATTGACGCTGCTATCAATGGTCAGGGCGTCGCGCTTGCGCGGACAACATTGGCGGCATGGGACCTGATCAACGGCCGGCTCGTGCGGCCGTTTCCGGAATCGCTTCCCTTATCGAAGACGTATTGGGTTGTTTGTCCGAAGGCGACCTCGAACCTGCCGAAGATCGTCACATTTCGCGACTGGCTGCTGGCCGAGGCCTCGCAGGATTTGCGCAGGCTGAAAAAGACTGGATTGCCGTTGAAGCCGCTGAGTCAGAACGCGGACTAGGGCCGCACGCCATGAATCCGGAGCCGACTTGGATGATCCAGCCCCAATCTTTCCTCGGCCGCGTCGCTATCCTCTGGCGAGGCGACGACGCGCACGGCAAGCCGTCGCCGGAGACCAGCCGCTTCAAGGCCGTATTCGCAGCGCTCGCCGATGTCGGCGTCGATGCTGAACCCGTCGTCTATGAGAACGATGTCCTCGAAGCGGTGCGCGCGCAGCTCGTCAACCTCGATGGCGTACTTGTCTGGGTGAACCCGATTCACGAGGGGCGCAACCGCGCCAAACTCGACGCGCTCTTGCGCGAGGTCGCGTCGCGAGGCGTGTGGGTGAGCGCTCATCCCGACGTGATTCTGAAGATGGGCACCAAGGAGGTGCTCCATCGTACCCGCATGATGAGCTGGGGCTGCGACACCGCCCTGTATCGAACGGCCGAGGAAATGCGCTCGGAACTGTCGTCACGGCTCGTCGCTGGGCCACGCGTGATCAAGCGCAACCGCGGGAATGGCGGTCAGGGCGTCTGGAAGGTCGAGCTTCTACCAGGCGCGCGCAACCGGCCGATGATACGTGTGCTTGATGCCACAAAGGACGCCTCGGAGGAGGTTCCGGTGGAGGAGTTTCTCGAGAGGTGCGTCGAGTATTTCGAAGACGGCTGCGTGATCGATCAGCCGTTCCAGGCGCGCCTGGGCCAAGGTGTGGTGCGCTGCTATATGGCAGGCGATCGTTGCGCCGGCTTCGGCCACCACAAAGTCAAGGCGCTGGTCGAGGACCCGGCCGCTCGCGCCGAAGCCGGACCGCGGCTTTACACCTCGAATGCTGACGCACGCTTCCAGCATCTGCGCCGTCTGATGGAAGATGAGTGGATACCGCAGCTGACCTCCTTGCTGGATATGGCGCGGACCGATCTTCCGATGATCTGGGATGCAGACTTCATGCTAGGCCCGCTCAGAGGCGACGGGACCGACACTTACGTTCTTTGCGAGATCAACGTTAGTTCGGTCTTTCCAATCCCCGATGAGGCTCCGGCAGAGATCGCCCGCCGAGTTGCCGATCGGCTGGAGTCGAAGCTCTGAATCCTTCTGGGCTTCGCCACAGTTGGAAAAGTTTGGATTTGTTCCAGATTTTCGACGAGAGCGATATTTCTTCGTGATGCACGAACAACTCCGCTCCGCAGCCGTTAGAGGGTATTCCAAAGGAGGAGAAGACAATGCGGAACTTGGCATTGGTATCGCTTTCGGCACTCATTCTCGGCTTTATTCCCGGCGGGCCGTCGGCGAGGGCACAGACCCAAGCCGCTCCTTCCGAAACAACGGTGCAAAGGCCCGACGGGTCGGTCCAATCGAAGGACCGAAGCCATGAGGGAACCGTGACGATCGACCGTGAGTGGAAGGCGCAGAGCGGCGAAAACGATCGCGCAGGCTCGGTCAAAACAGAAGAAGGTCATGAAACCATTGGCCGTGACTGGCGCGCGCATCCGGACAATCGGGATAAGTAGGCTATCGAGGCAAGAGTGGCTGCACTTCGCGTTGTGCGGCGTGACCTTCGAAAAAGGAAAGCGGAAAGCCGAAGGTCAGGCCCGCGCGAATCTCGTTCACGGGGCGCCCGTTGGTGAGTGCATGACGTATCGCGACGTCGAAGCTGAGGTCGTCGCGTACTCGGTAAATCAGGCCGACCAGGCCCGAGAAGGTCTGCTCCCTTCCAAACTCGTTCTCGTAGAAAATCTCGGCGACGGGACGAACCGTCCAGGTCGCCGGTCCCTCGACGATCGTGCTCAGGAAGAGGTCGCCATGGTGGTCGCGGGTGAGAGCCGTCTCTGCGTTCAGGTGGATGGTGCCCCAATCCCAGCGCTGCGACACGATGGCAGCCACGCTCGCGCCGACGCCCGAATTGCCGGTGCTGTCCGGAAGAAGGACACCGAATTCGGTCGCAATGCTTGTGCCGCTCTTGTCCTGCAGGCTGCCGGGTACAAGCACATGCTTGAGGAATGCTCCCGCTGTCGTCAGGCTGGTAGGTCCCGGAGGCGAAAGCGGCGTCTGTCCCTGGCCCTCGAGCACCGCTTCCCAATCGTCGCTTAAGCCGTAGTTGATGACAGTGGCCGGCGCGATAAGGCTAGTCCCGCTCTCATCGCGCAAGCGTCCGGTCGGCTGCAGTTCGATTTCCATTTCCCCCTTTTTTGCGACGGCCGCATCGGTGCCGTCGAACGGTCGATAGGCCCGCGCAGGGCCAGCCCAGGCGAGTAGGACCAGCGCGAGCATCGACAGGCCCGGCAATTTTCGCAAGTGTCGGCAGTTCACAGGCATGCGCGCCTCCCGACAGTCGATCAAGGCATTGGCTTGAACATCCAGATTGCCGCCGGTCGCGCCGTCCCTTCACGAACCGCGACCAGTAGACGATCCATCTCGGGTACGAACAGCGAGGTGCGCGCGCCTGCGGCGGTCGGGATGCGTGCGATACGCCGATAGCTCTTCGCGCTGGTTTCGAGCACGTCGACGTAACCCGCACCGCAGCTGACATAGACGCGGCTGCGTTTTGCGTCGACGAAGAGATCGTCAACGTCGCCGCAGGTCTCGCTGACTGCGACCGGCTTGCCATCATTGATATCGAAGACGGCAAGCCCGGGCGGGCTGCGGAAGGCCACGAGGAGCCGGCCTCCATCACGATCGACAGCCATCGCGAAATTGCCGCCCTTGGCCATCGGCCAGTTTGCGATCTGCTTTCCGGACGCTCCGTCTACCACCGCGACCGCATGGGCATCGGGCACATTGACGAATATTCGGTCTTGGACGATCTGGAAGCTTTCGGGATGCGCCTTCAGAGCCGCATCCCGGATCTTGCTACGGGTAGATACGTCGACGAACGCCAAGGCACCGCTGCCGTAACCGATCACGAGACGCTTGGCCTCGGAATCGACGCGGATGTTGTCGGCGTCGCTACCGAGCTCGATTCGTCCTGTCGCTTTGTATTCGT
>JAICLG010000349.1 GCA_025927515.1 Hyphomicrobium sp. | reverse complement strand
GGTCATCCTGTCCGAGATCGGTTACGAGTCGATCGACAGCGTCGCCGGCGGCGAGACCGCGGGCATTCCCTTCGCCGCCTGGATCGCCGAGCGGCTGATGCTGCCCATGCAGTACATCCGCAAGAAGGCGAAGGGCTTCGGGCGCAATGCGCAGATCGAGGGCGACCTGCACGACGGCGCGCGCACGCTGCTGGTCGAGGACCTGGCGACCGACGGCCGCAGCAAGGTGAATTTCTGCAACGCGCTGCGCAATGCCGGCGCGCAAGTCGATCACTGCTTCGTACTGTTCTTCTACGACATCTTTCCGAACGCGCGGAACGAGCTGCGCAATCTAAAGGTCGACCTGCACTATCTCGCGACCTGGTGGGACGTGCTGGCGGTTGCCGAAGACAGCGGGCACTTCGATCAAGGCGTGTTGCGCGAGGTCAAGAGCTTCCTGCACCAGCCGTCGCAATGGTCGGCGGCGCATGGCGGGATTGCGGAGTTTGGCGCGGCAAAGCAGAACGCGGGCGGATAGCGCGGCTCCAACCGCTTGATTGGGCGGCCGGAAATGCGAGGAGGCCACTTGCGGACGCTCGCTCTCCTCATCTTGCCACCCGCAATCGCCGTTTGAGCGTCAAACGGCTGCCAACGGATCGTCGTCGTTCTGTCACACTGTCCCACGATGCTGGAAGGGTTGACGATCGGCCAACGGCCCTTCATGGCCTTGTACGTCTATTTTTGAATTGTATCGCAATGATCGACCATGTCTCAGCGCGCCTGTGAGACGCGGGCGCTTGCGAATATGTTTGCGCGCTCGACGACGTCGAAAGGCAAAAATTAAATTTAGTGGACACCGGAACGGCACGGCGAGCGATATGTTGCAAGGATTACAGTAGCTGAGGGTTGCTACTCCAATCCACACAACTTTTGAGGCGAGGGAGACAAGAGATGCCCAATCCGCGTCCCGACGAAAAGCAGTCCGAGCCACGGCAAGAGACACGGCAAGAGAAAAGTAGTGCGCAGACGGCGGCGCGGGAGAATATCCGGTCCGTGTCCGATATGGGGAGCCGGATTGCCGGTTCTGCCGCCGATCTGAACCAACGCGCCGCCCAAACCGGGCTGGAAATGATCGACAAGAACAAGGAAGCCGCGCAACAACTCTGGGGCGCGTCCACGGAATTGTTTGCCTACTGCGCCCGTCGTTCGACGGATCAAATTGGCCGGATCTTCGGCGTATCGGGCGACAATGCCGAGAATGTCGCGCGCAACACATCGAGGAACTTCGACGCGCTGCTCCAGTCCGGCGACGCAGTCACGTCGGCGTCACACGAGCTGTTTCGGGAATGGTTCGATACGATGCGTCGCATGATCGATGCCACAGTCGGCCGGACCGAGTCGCTCGTCGGTTGCCGCACGCCGAACGAACTGTTTGCCATGCAGATCGAGATCATGCGGGACAACGCCGAGGCGGCGCTGCATGGCACGAAGCGGATGTCGGAAATTTCCGCCAATGCGGCCACACAAGCGACGCAGAAAATCTCGGAGACGGCAAGGCGGGCGGCCTAAGCCGCCTATCGGCGCCGCGCATGCGCTTGGCGCGGCGCCAGCCCGCTCGATCATTGTCCGTTTCGATTCGGGGGACCTCAGATGCCGGTTCTGACATTTCGATGCCCCACAACGCGCAAATACTTCGACAGCGGCGTTCGCCTGGATGAGCGCTCCGCAACGATGTCGCGATTAACTATCGTGCGGGTGACCTGCCCTCAATGCCGCCGAGAGCATCGCTTTCTGCTGGCCGACGGCCTGCTGGAATCGCCCGAGCCGCAACCAAGCACGCGGGCCGCCACCGAATATCGGACCCGAACCCAAGCTGCCCACAATGGCACTGGGGCTGCCTGCAACACCCACTTTGTGGCAGGTAGGCGGGAATCCGGACGCCCCGCCCAACTTTCGGAATGTGCCGGTCTCTAGACCGGCACATTCCGCGCACAAACTTGTCGACTATGCGCCGTCGGTGGGAACCTGGCTTTCCGGATTTCGGTTTAGGTCGCGCTTGCTATCCCTTTTAAGCGTCTGCTCGTCCGCGAACCTCCATAGGCACGTGCAGTGGCCAAACATGATGGCCACGAGCACCGACGCATACCAGCGGTCGACCACCGCATAACGGTCGGAAATCGCAATTCCAAGCGACAGCCCGGCGACGCCGATGCCGAGCACCCAGACAATGATGTCAGCCCATGTCAGGCTGGGCCCCGCAAATTCGACGGCTGTGCCTTTCAGCAGTCGATGACGTCTGTTCAGCATCGTCATGTACTGAAAAACGAGCAGTATCATCAGCACAACGACGATCGCGCTTTTCGGCATTCTGCCGCTCCCGAATTTCGACCCACCCTACCCGCGATAGAAGCTCATTACACATGCCGTTACGCAGTGTCGAATCCTGCTTCCACGGGAACTTCGTCGTTCTCGGTAGCGCAGCCGGCTGCGGACGCGCGAGGGAGCGGCGCGCTTGTCGACAGTCTCCCCGTCCCGGAGAACGATCTGTTCCAGGTAATCGATCGCGGACAATTTGAGAATCGCTCGATGTCAGCGGAAACTGAAATATGTTCCCGGCATCCTTTATTTTGCGAAGATAGCAAAGAGGCCGCCGACTATAGGCCTTACCGTTTTTCCATTCGCTGCAGATCGTCTTCGAAGATCGCCTGAGACCGCTCGAATTGCTCCAGGAGTTCCTCGGCCTTTACAGTGTCCTTGCCG
>JAICLG010000377.1 GCA_025927515.1 Hyphomicrobium sp. | reverse complement strand
GACGTCTTGAGCAGCGCTTTCGAGTTCGTCATCAGTTCGCCGAGATCGACGACCGACACTTGCTGCGTCTGCTTGCGCGAGAAGCCAAGCAGATTGGCGACGAGCCCGGCAGCGCGGTTGGCTGCGTTCTGAATATTCTTGATATCTTTATAGGCAGGATCGCTCGGACGATGAGTCTGCAGCAGCAGATCGGAAAAGCCGATGATCGCCGTCAGCACGTTGTTGAAGTCGTGCGCGATGCCGCCTGCGAGATTGCCGACGGCTTCCATCTTCTGCGCCTGCGCGACGCGATTTTCGAGTTTCTTCTGCTCGGTCGCGTCGATGACGTAGAGCGCCGCGGCGGCGCCCCCCGAAACAGCTGCGAGCGGCGACATGAAAACCCGACTCGCGAACTGCTTCTGCTCGCCGGTCGTGATTTCCATGGGTTGAACATTGCCGCGCCCGGCCAGAACTTCGGCGAGGCTAGCTTCGATCCGGCCGCGCTCCTGAGCGTCGGCCATACGGCCCAGCGCCTCCGCTGCCAGCATGTCCTGGGCGGGATGGCCATCGAGCACGAGACGCATGAAGGCGGCGTTGCAGTTGGCGATCCGGCCTTCGCCGTCGAGAGTGGCGATACCGAACGGCGCCGACTGGAAGAATTGCGAGGCGCGAACATCCTGATAGGAGCGATCGCCGAAGCCGGCCGTCAGGCGATTGATGGCGGTGATCGTGAAGCCGGAGCTTGGCTCGCCGCCGGAAGGCTCCACAAGGAGCGTCAGCGGCACCATGCGGCCATCCTGGCGCGTCAGGTCGAGATCGACGACGCGCTGGTCAGCCTCGGGAATTTCGGCCATGCGTTCCAGGAGCTGTGCGCCCTCCTCTCCCGCAAGCTCGGCGAGGCGAAGACCATGCGTCCTGAGCGATCCGACGGGATAGCCCAGCCACTGTTCGAACGCTGCGTTGACGTGAAGAATGGCGCCGTCGGCCGCGATCGACATGAAGCCCGCAGGCATCGAATCGAATGCTGCAATGGACGCTTCGAGGCTGGCGACGCGCTGCGCTTCTTTTGCCTTCTCGCTCGACACGTTCTCGATCTGCCAGAGCGCCAGCCGCTGGCGTGTGGGACTGCCGTCGATATCGCGGCCGGTCGAAGCAAACGGCCGGACCGAAATTCTTACCCACGACGGCCATTGGCTCGGGCCGGGGCGCAGGCGGACATCTTCGCTCCGCGTTTTGCCGAGTTCGGCGGCGCGGTTCAGACGAAAAAGCGCTTGCGTCGCCTCTGCCTCGGCGCCCATCGCGGCTTCAAGCGCCGCGAACGGTCCGGCCTCGTGACGGCCGAACATGTCGTTGATCGCGGAATTGGCGTAGATGACGTTGCCGTCGAGTTGCGCGATGATTTGCGGCTGGTCACTGGCGTCGGCTGCGGCCTTCAGGAGATCGCCGGGCGCCAGACGGGCACCGATGCGGATATGTCCGGCCGCGACCCCGAAGATCAGAAACATGCCCAGCATCGCGAGCACCGCGATGACGGTCAGCAGCAAGGGCTCGCCGGAGCCGCTCGCAAGCAAGCCGAAGACCAGCGCCGCCGCGGCCGCGACGATCAGTGCTATAGGGAGCAACCCGCCGAACCCTTCCGCTCCATTCAGCGGATCGACCGGGGCGGCATCGATCCTCAACGCCTCACGATCTTTCATGGGATCGGAATCTAGCTGATTCTCGATCGGCGGGGCGTCGGACTGGAGCATGGGACTGGAACTCAAACGCAACTATACAACTGTACCGCAACGAGTCGGCGATTCTCTGTTGCCTAAGACTTCTCTTAAGAGGGTTAACATGGTGTCAACTCGAGCGTATCGATCGTTGACGAACGCAAGAATTCGATACGCGGTTTTGCCCGCAAAGGCGTGAGGCAGTATGCAAACTTATATTTTTTGGACGTTCCTGCTGGCGGTGCTCGCTCTTCTCAGCGCCGGAATAGCGATTTTCGTGCGTGCCTACCTGAACGGGACGACGCCGACCGCCCTTTTATTCCGGCCCAAGACCGACCGTCGCCTCGAAGTCGTGGACCACACAAACGTCGATAGCCGCAGACGGCTCATTCTGATCCGGCGCGATGATGTCGAGCATCTGATCATGACCGGCGGCCCGGTCGACGTCGTCATCGAGACCGGGATTGCACCGCCCGCCCCGCATCGCGGCGCTGTCCCGCCGCCACGCGAACAGGCCGCCTTCCGGCGTCCAGCCGCGCTCGGACGCAGCCCGGGTTCCACCGATCCCGAAGCAGGCCCGCCTCAGTTTTAGGGATTGGGTTTT
>JAICLG010000326.1 GCA_025927515.1 Hyphomicrobium sp. | reverse complement strand
GCGCATCCGATTTGACCGACGCTGAGACCGGTTGTGGTGCCTTCGTCGAAAGTTACAGCGCGGCCATCGACACCAACGATCTCAAAATCATTTCCGAAGAGTTTGCGCAGATGCTCAATCAGATACGAGTATCGATCCGGGTAACGCGGTATGGAAATCCCAAATACGCGCATTTGCCTCGTTGCCTTGTGGCAGCAGGAGGTCGTCGCCGATAGTTAAAGTGCAGGATAGTTCAGAGTCGATCCCAAATAACAGATGCGCCATCACCGCTCTTAACCAACGCCTTTCCTGAAAATGTGGTTGCCGGGATGACGTTTGGGTGCCTGACGGGCATCCAAGAAATCTCCACCGGCCATCACTTCGGCCTCAGGCAGCCAGAGCGACCGGCGCGAGAGCCGCCTCGCGGAGCCTGCCCGAGCGCCTACCTTGGGGCTCGGATCAGCAGGCATGAGGTCTTTAGAGCGGAATGTTATCGTGCTTCTTCCAAGGATTTTCGAGAGTCTTGTTGCGCAGCATGTTCAGTGCCCGGCAAAGGCGCTTGCGTGTCGCTGACGGCGTAATCACCTCGTCGATGTAACCGCGCTCGGCGGCGACGAACGGATTGGCGAAACGCTGCTTGTATTCCTCGATGCGCGCCTCGATCTTTTTCGGATCGCCCAACTCGGAACGGTAGAGAATTTCAACCGCCCCCTTGGCGCCCATCACCGCAATCTCGGCCGTCGGCCACGCATAGTTAACGTCGCCGCGGATATGCTTTGAACTCATCACGTCGTAAGCACCGCCGTAGGCTTTACGGGTGATGACCGTCACTTTGGGCACGGTCGCCTCGGCGTATGCGAACAGCAGTTTCGCGCCGTGCTTGATAAGGCCGCCGTATTCCTGCGCCGTGCCCGGGAGGAAGCCAGGGACGTCGACGAAGGTCACGATCGGAATTTCAAAGCAGTCGCAGAAGCGGACAAAACGCGCGGCTTTTCGCGACGCATCGCTATCGAGCACGCCTGCGAGCACCATCGGCTGGTTGGCGACGAAGCCGACGGTGCGGCCTTCCATGCGCCCGAAACCGGTGACGATGTTCTTTGCGAAGGCTTCCTGGATCTCGAAGAAGTCCGCCTCGTCGACAATCTTGAAGATCAGCTCCTTGATATCGTACGGCTTGGTGGGGTTGTCAGGAATGAGTGTATCGAGCGAGTAGTCGATGCGCTCGGGATCGTCCGCGGTCGGGATTTCCGGGACGCCGGTTGTATTGCACGAAGGCAGGAAATCCATCAGGCGCCGCATCTGCAGCAACGCTTCAACGTCGTTCTCATAGGCGCGATCGGCAATCGACGATTTCGTCGTGTGGACCTTGGCGCCGCCAAGCTCCTCCGAAGTCACGGTTTCGTTCGTCACGGTCTTCACGACATCAGGACCGGTCACGAACATGTAGCTCGTATCCTTAATCATGAAGATGAAGTCCGTCATCGCCGGCGAATAGACGTCGCCGCCCGCGCACGGTCCCATGATCAGCGAGATCTGCGGAATGACGCCGGACGCCAGCACGTTGCGCTGGAAGACCTCGCCATAGCCGCCGAGCGCATCGACGCCTTCCTGGATGCGCGCGCCGCCCGCGTCGAAGAGGCCGATGATCGGAGCCCGGTTCTTCAGCGCCATGTCCTGGATCTTGGTGATCTTCCGGGCATGCGTCTCGCTGAGCGAACCGCCCATCACCGTAAAGTCCTTGGCGAAGACATAGACGGTACGGCCGTTGATCGTGCCCCAGCCGGTGACGACGCCGTCGCCAGGCACCTTCGTCCTTTCCATACCGAAATCGGTGCAGCGATGCTCGACATACATGTCGAATTCTTCGAACGAGCCGTCATCCATCAGAAGTTCGATACGCTCACGCGCCGTCAGCTTGCCTTTCGCGTGTTGCGCATCGACGCGGGTCCGGCCACCGCCGAGACGTGCGTTCTCGCGGCGCTTCTCGAGCTCTTCGATGATGTCTTTCATAAAGCTGCCACCCTGCTTAGCCGTAAGATTTGGAAGGCTCTCTAGCATGGCCCCGGCAGAGCGCAAATGCCGAGAGACCGCGGTCCTGAAGACCGCCTCGATGCGTAGCCTTAATAGCTGAAAAACGCTGGAATGGGCGCTCACGGAGCGGCGGCTGCCGCGGCAAGTTGGCGCCCGAAGTCAGCGACTTTGACTTCCAAAAGCCCCGCCCCGGCGATGGGCTCGACGGCGACGGCACGGGCCTGCGTCGCGGCCCAGGCCAGCGTGACGCCGATGAAGTCGATGATCGGTCCGGAGATAACGCGCGTGCTGCCCGTCTGCTGCATATGCCGCTTGGCATCGGTGCGAGCCGCAAACACATGCAGAAATTGATCCGGCCCTGACCAGGGGCCTGCCGGCGTCAGCCGCGGCCCGGTGTCGTCGCCGACGACATGAACTTCGCCGCTCTTGCACATCTTTTTGAGGTAGAGCGCCAGAGCTTCGGCCTTGAGTCGGATCTGCAGATCGAGTGGATCGACCTCGGCTTCGATAGGATCGGACACCCAGTCGGTCCCAACGAGCCCTTTGGCCTTGGCGATGCCCGGCAAAAGGTCGGCCGCGAATGGCGTCAGCGCGATCTCCTGCAACTCGTTGTTGCCGGCCAGCGCCTCGGCCCAACGCGTGGCCTCGATCGTGCTCGACCAAAAGAGCTGAACGGTGCGCCCGCGGACCTTCTGCGAGGCGACCGACGCCGTTTCCTCATCGGCAAACGTCAGCACACGTCCTTCATTCACGGCCCGGCGGACGAACCGGTCGCGTTGCGCAAGCTCTGGAATGCGCGGCCTGTGCAGCATGACTCATGCCTACGCTCTTGCGAATCAGTTTGTGAAAGTCTGAGACCAATTGTGTTGCGAGGGCAAGACGGCAACAGACCCTTGTTCTTTATTTGCGGAGAAGTGTGCCCGTGGCGATTGGCGCCGTCTCGCGAAATTACTCCGCCAGAAGCGCCAGCCAGCGGCAGGCAGCATCGAACTCGGCGCGACGGCCGCGGCGGCGGGCAATAGCTTCGGCGTCCTCGCCCCAAAGCGAGATCTGATAGTCTTCATCGACGTGCGCCGCCGTCCATGCAGCATCAGGAGTCAGCCGTCCGCCCGCCAATGCCAACGCAAGGAGCGCCGATCCCGTGAGCGTCGTTAGCACGTGCAGGCCGGTCAAGCGAAACGCATCGTGAGGCAACAAGGCCTGGGCGACAGCCGCGAGGGCCGCAGGCGTCTGTTTGACGTGCATGACTCCCGGCACGACCTTGAAGTCGGCGCCAAGTGCCGCGTCGGCCCAG
>JAICLG010000109.1 GCA_025927515.1 Hyphomicrobium sp. | reverse complement strand
GCGAAACAGAAAGATCTCTGCCGGCAGCTGCTCGAGGCCGCCGGCGACGTCGTGTGGGTCGAGGACGAAGCGTTGATCGATGCGGTGACAGCCGTATCAGGCTCCGGCCCGGCCTACGTTTTTCTGATGACGGAGGCATTGGCGCGTGCGGGCGAAGCCGCCGGCCTCGATGCTGCAACGTCGATGCAACTCGCACGAGCGACCGTGTCGGGTGCGGGAGAACTCATGCGGCGCTCAGCCAGGGATCCCGCGACGCTCAGGCAGAACGTGACGTCCCCCGGCGGCACGACAGCCGCGGCGCTTTCCATCTTGATGCGCGATAAAGATGGCCTGCAGGAGCTAATGACCGAAGCGGTCCTTGCTGCACAAAAGCGTGGCCGCGAACTCGGAAGCTGACGGGGCTGGGAAGTCCATCGTTCCGGGGCTCGCGGCCGCTATTGTCATCCCGAATGGGCTGGCGACCCACGGCGTTCGGGAATTTCGGTACCGGGACTGCAGGTTTGGAGGACACCTTACCGTAGTCGGACGGGATACGTTCCGGAACCGATGCACGTATGGTGTAATATCATAACATTACGGTCAAATCACAAGCCCGTGTGCCGACCGCTGACGCCGTAATTGCTTGAAAGCAATCGAACTATTCACTGCGGAAGCGAGATGATCGCGCGGAGCCCGCCCATCGAGCTCTGCCCGAGCGCGATCTCGCCGCCATGACTCTTTGCGATGTCGCGTGCGATCGCAAGCCCGAGGCCGCTGTTGCCCTCGTCCTGGTTGCGGGCGTGGTCAAGCCTATAGAATGGCCGGAACACGTTTTCGCGCTCTCTTTCGGGAATGCCCGGGCCGTTGTCGTCAACCTCGATGCGCACCCATTGTCCTTCGGGCGCAACGCGAATGACGATGTGATCGCCGAACCGCGCAGCATTGGTGACGAGATTCGTAATGGCGCGCTTCAGGGCCTGCCGTTTCAACGGCAGCACGATGTTGCCTTTGCTTTTACGAACTTTGAGATCGATCGTGGCTGCGTAAATCGAAGCGTCGTCCACGATCTCCTGAAGAAGTTCCGGAAGATCCGTCGGCTTGGCTTCCTCGCCGCCGTCGCCCTTGGCAAAAGCGAGATAGTCTTCGAGCATGTGCTGCATCTCGTTGACGTCCGTCGAAAGCGAACGGGCTTCCGGCGTATCCTCGAGCAGCGCCAGCTCCAACTTGAATCGCGTCAGAACCGTTCGAAGGTCATGGCTGACACCCGCCAGCATCGTCGTCCGCTGCTCGACGTGCTGCTTGATGCGATCCCGCATCTGCAGGAAGGCGACTGCGGCCTGGCGAACTTCACGGGCTCCGCGCGGCCGGAAATCTTCCGAGATCGTGCGCCCCTTTCCGAAGGCGTCAGCGGCGTCCGCCAAGCGCAGGATCGGCCGGATCTGGTTTCTGAGGAACAGGATCGCGACGGTCAGCAGAATGACCGAAGACCCAACCATCCAGAGCAGGAAAATGTGCGAGTTCGAAGCGTACGTCTGGCTGCGCGTCGCAACAAAGCGCAAAATGGCTTCCGGCCGCTTGACGCGAATCTCGACGTTTTGAGAGGCCCCGACCGTGTCGATCCAGAACGGCAGCTGCACATGCTTGCGCAGTTCGTTCGAAAGCGCTCTGTCGAGCAATCGAAAGAACGGTTTCGGCCCCGGCGGCGGAAGGTCGCCAGGCGGAAGTATCTCCATTTTGAGGTTCAGCCGTTCGCGCGCGAGATCGACGATCTTCTGGGCATTTTCGGCCTTCGGAAGATTGCTGTAAACCTCGATCAGAGCGGCGATATCGCGTGCCGTCGCTTCCGAAAGGCGGCGCGTCACCGCCTGCCAGTGGCGCTCCATGAACGCGAATGCGATGACGCCTTCGAGAACCACAATCGGCGTGATGATGATGAGAAGCGCACGCGCATAAAGTCCTTTCGGCAGCATGTCGCCCGCAACGCCGAAAAGGCGCACGACGAAAGGATGCGTGCGAAAGCGCCGGTAATAGGATTGGCCGCTCTCGGCCTTCGAGGTCGTCTCGCCTATAACCGCCATCGCCGTCTCAGTCTGCTTGGCTCCGAAAGGAGGGATGCGGCTCGTCACGGTCAATCCGTATAGAGGATGTAGCCCTTGCCCCGCACCGTCTGCAGGTAGACGGGATTGGAAGGATCGGCCTCGATTTTACGTCGCAAGCGATTGATCTGCACGTCGATGGCGCGTTCGCTGCCCGTGCTGTCGTCGCTCGAAAGCTCATGCCGAGGAACGGCGACGCCGATGCGCTGTGCGAAAAGCCGGAGCAGATCGCGTTCGCGTTCGGTGAGCTTTATCGTTTCCTCGTCCCGCCTGAGTTCACCGCGCGTGATGTTGAACGCACAGCCACCCATGCGGATTTCGTCGCGGGTGATGACCGGCGTCTGCCCGCGTCTGAGGATGTTGCGCAGTCTCAGAAGCAATTCCCGCGGTTCGAACGGCTTCGACACATAATCGTCGACCCCGGCTTCGAGCCCCGAGATGCGGTTCTCCGCGTCGGCGAGTGCCGTCAGCATGCAGATCGGAACGGGGCGCGTCGACTTGAGATCGCGAGCCAACGTCAATCCGCACTCGCCCGGCATCATCACGTCGAGCAGCACCAGATCGAAAGCCAGACCGCGCATGTACGCTCTTGCCGCGGCGGAGTCAGCGGCTTCGGTAACCCGGAAACCGTTGCCCGTCAGAAAGCGTCCGAGAAGGGCGCGGATCTTCTGGTCGTCGTCTACGACGAGAATATGCGGAGCATTGTCCGCAAGCGGCTCGGCTCTTTCCTGCGGCATTGAACCTCTCATTCGTTGCTGCCGGGCTCTCCCGCGATCTCGACGCGCTGACCCTTGATGAGAATTTCCACCTGTGACCGGTCCTTCTCGTTGATCATAGCGAAAAGAAACTGGCGCGCGAGAGCATCCGCGCCTGGACCTAGCGTGGCAAGTGCCCCTTCAACCCGTTTGACCTGAATTTGTGTCAGTTTATCGGTCAGACGTCCGCCTTTGGCTGAGAGATAGAGACGCCGTTCGCGCCGGTCTTCGCTTCCGGCACGCTGGATGATGAAGCCTTCGTCGACAAGCTGCTTCAGAACACGCGCCAGTGACTGCTTTGTGATCTTGAGAATATCGAGCAATTCCGCAACCTTCAGTCCGGGGTTGCGGTGGACGAAATGAAGGACCCGATGATGCGCCCGGCCAAATCCGTACTGTTCGAGCATCGTGTCCGGATCGGACGTGAAATCGCGATATGCGAAATACAGCAGTTCGACGCAGGAGATAAGTTCCGGCGCGGCGAGGTGGCGCCCCAGGTCTGACGCAGCGGTCGATCCCAACCTCTCCTGCGCTTCCGCGCGGCGGCCCGCGGCGCCTTCTGAAGTTATGTCAGCCATGTTGACTTATTGGCCCCGATCGTATTCTGTTTCAAGATAAATCGCCGGATAGGTCGGGCTGCGCCGCACGTCGATAGCAGGTCGCGCGCGACATACCCTGGCACTTCGATTTCGCCAACGATCAAAGACAGCGAAGGACTTAGACGGGCATGGCCGACCTCGTTCCTTATCACGACCGCGATGGGCTGATCTGGATGGATGGGGTTTTGGTGCCGTGGCGCGACGCCAAAGTACATGTCTTGACGCATGCGCTGCATTACGCGAGCGCCGTCTTCGAGGGGGAGCGGTGCTACGAGGGCGAGATTTTCAAGCTCACCGAACACTCGCAGCGTCTCGTCGAGAGCGCGAAAATTCTCGACTTCGAAATCCCTTATAGCGTTGCCGAGATCGATCAGGCCTGCCGGGAAACGGTCGTCGCCAACAAACTTTCCGACTGCTACGTGCGGCCTCTCGCCTGGCGCGGCAGCGAACAGATGGGCGTGTCGGCTCAGCAGACGAAGATCCATCTCGCGATTGCGGCATGGAACTGGGGTTCGTACTTCCCGATGGAGCAGCGCCTCAAAGGCATTCGCATTGCCCGCGCGCAGTACCGCCGGCCCGATCCTGCATGCGCGCCGACAAAAGCCAAGGCCGCGGGTCTCTACATGATCTGCACGATTGAAAAACATCGCGCCGAGCGCGCCGGCTATTCCGACGCGCTGATGCTGGACTATCGCGGTCGCGTGGCCGAGTGCACGGGCGCCAACATCTTTCTGATCAAGGATGGCGTGATCCATACGCCCGAACCCGACTGCTTCCTTGATGGAATTACGCGGCGTACGGTCATCGGCCTTGCGAAAGCGCGAGGCATGGAGGTGGTCGTTCGCGCAATCATGCCCGAGGAGCTTGGGAGCTTCAGCGAGTGCTTCATTACGGGCAGCGCAGCCGAAGTGACGCCGGTTTCCGAAATCGGCGAGCATCACTACAAGCCCGGCAAGATCACCGAAACCTTGCTCAAAGATTACATGGAACTGGTCAAACCGAAGAAGCGCGTTGCCGCGGAGTAACCACGCTGATTTTTTCGCTTTAGCCGCTCTTGCCTCTGAGCCTTAATGGGCCGATGTTTTGAACACGCTAGTCACCCCGCGTGCTCAGATGTCCAAGTTTCTATTGATCGCGATGCTTGCAGTCGGAGTTGGCCTTTGCGGCACCGACATGGTCAGCGCGCAGGAAGGCCCAGGCGGGGCCATCAATCCCAATCGCGATTGCCAGACGCTGTTGACATGCAACTTCCGTAAGGGCGGCAGCTGGCGTGGATGTGTCTCATCCTATTCGTGCCGCAGGTGCCGGTTCGTTCCGGCCCCATGCTCCATCGTCGGTGGCAAAAAGCGACGCATCTGTCAGCAGCTCCAATGCGATTGGAGCGGCACCTAAAACGCGAAATCGGAAATCGACGGAAAGCTAGGAGCTAGCTAGCTCGGGTCGCGCAGAACGACCGGCGCGCAGACGAAGGCCAGAAAGAGGGCGATGACCGCGCCTGTAATAGCAATCGTGCGGAGCGCGAGGGGAGTGCCAAGCCAAGACGCGATGACGGCAATGATCGCTGCCCAGAGTGCGCCGGGTACGACCGAGGCAATCAGCAATCCTGCGAATTGAGCGACGCGAACGCGCTGTCTCTTGACGGGAGCAAATCTTGCAACGGCACTGGACATTGCTGCGCGCATCTCGTTCCCGGTCCGTCGTTGTTCGATCGGGCGCCGAACGCCGGTTATGGCATTCGCAACAATTTAAGCTAGGAGCCTGCGATAAACGACTGGTTAATGTCCATGAACAATTTTTATCAGACTAAAACTGTTCATTTCAACGGCTCACGCGCTTTAGTCCCGATAAAACAACGCCATCCCACCCTTGTTCCCTGAATCGATCGTCCTCAGGCCCGTTAACCTATCGCGATTCCCAAGGCAGTGCGCATAGAAAAGCATCGAAATGACCTTCGATATCGTAATCATCGGCGCGGGCCATAATGGCTTGACGGCAGCCGCCTATCTCGCCCGCGCAGGTCTATCTGTCATTGTTTTGGAAAAGAATTCCGTGGTCGGCGGCGCGGCTGTCACCGAGGAGTTTGCACCGGGATTCTCGAACTCGGTTGCCTCCTACACCGTCAGCCTGCTCAATCCGAAAGTCATCGCTGACCTCGAACTCCATCGCCACGGCCTGGAAATAATTGAACGGCCAGCGGCCAATTTCTGGCCTGTGGATAACGCCCGCAGCTTGCTTGTTCCCTATGATCAGGCAGGACGTCGTCAAGCCTTCGCGGCGTTTTCCGCGCGCGACGCGGACCGGCTCGCGGTTTACGACGACGAACTCAATCGCGCCGTCGCGGTGCTCCGTGATCTCATCACACGAACGCCCCCGAATGCGGGCGGTGGCATTCTCGAATTGGTCAAGGCGGGTGCGGTAGGCCGGCGCGTTCTCAAACTCTCGCTCGCCGACCAGCGTCTGTTGCTCGAGCTTTTCACTGCGAGCGCCGCCGATTTCCTCGATCGCCACTTCGAAAACGAGACCGTCAAGGCCGCCTTCGCTTTCGACGGCATCGTCGGCTCCTACGCCGCGCCGTCCACGCCCGGTACCGCCTACGTGCTTCTGCATCATTGCTTCGGCGAGGTGAACGGCAAGCCGGGGCACTGGGGTCATGCCAAGGGCGGCATGGGGGCCATCACACAGGCAATGGCGCGCGCGGCTCAGTCGCGCGGCGCGGTTATTCGCACGAACGCGCCGGTCCATCGCGTCCTCGTCGAAGGCGAGCGCGCCACAGGCGTCGTTCTGCAGACAGGCGAAACGATCAGGGCGCGTGCCGTCGCCGCAAATGTCGGCCCGAAGCTTCTGTTCCGCGACCTCATTGCAAAGACCGACGTCGCTCCGGAAATTCGCGATGCGTTTCTCGCGATCAAGACAGGTTCGGGCTCGTTCCGCATGAACGTGGCGCTTGCCGAGCTTCCCGATTTTACCTCAAGGCCCGGCAAAGAGCTTGCGCTGCACCATCGGGCAGGCATTGTCATCGGCCCGACGATGGACTACCTCGAACGCGCCTATCTCGATGCACGCGCCTTCGGCTGGTCGCGCGAGCCTGTCGTCGAAATGATGATTTCCACGACGCTAGATCCACAGTTGGCGCCGCCCGGCCAGCACGTCGCGAGCCTGTTCGTGCAACACGTCGCGCCACATCTTCCAGGCGCGCGAAGCTGGTCGGATGCGCGCGAGAAGGAAGCCTTTGCCGATATCGTTATCGATACCGTGTCGCGACATGCGCCGAATTTCAAATCCGCGGTGCTGGCGCGTCAGGTGCTGTCGCCGCTCGACCTCGAAGAACGCTTCGGCCTTATCGACGGCGATATCTTCCACGGTCAGCTCGGGCTCGGTCAGCTCTTTTCGGCGCGCCCCGTCTTGGGCTATGGCAACTACCGGATGCCGATAAAAGGTCTTTATCTCTGCGGCTCGGGCGCCCATCCGGGCGGCGGTGTCACCGGAGTTCCGGGAATGAATGCAGCGCGTGAGATCGCCAAGGACATGAAGCGGCGGCGGGTCAGGACCTGAGCAATGCAATTCGATATGGTACCCGCGGAATGAAAATCATCGATCCCGCAATCTATCGCACGATGTACGTCGCGGCCGGCAAGCGGGTATGACATGCGTGTAACGCCGACCCTCGACATCGACGAAGCCCAGCTTGAGGAACGGTTTGTCCGCGCATCCGGGCCGGGAGGTCAGAACGTCAACAAGGTTTCGACGGCGGTCGAACTGCGCTTCGACCTGGCTGCGAACACGTCGATCCCGGATTATGCGCGCAGTAAGCTGAAGCGACTGGCCGGACGGCGACTGACTACCGATGGCGTCATCGTCATCCAGGCGGATCGCTTCCGCAGCCAGGAACAGAACAGATCGGACGCGCGCGAACGCCTGCAGGAACTTATCGTCGAGGCGCTCGAACGGCCGAAGCCGCGCATCAAGACGAAGCCTTCCCGCGGCGCCCGCGAGCAACGCATCAAAGCCAAGACGGCCCGCGGCAAAGTCAAAAAGATGCGAGGCGGCAAGGTAGACTTTGATTAAAGGCCCGGCGCACATCGTCCATCTGACGAGGAAGAACGACGTCTAATCCATTTACCGCGACCGGTAGGCATTGTAGTCCGCACCGGTGAGGACCAGGAAAACGGCATCGCGAACTTTGCGGAATACCCGCTGGATTCCCTTTCGCAGCGACCACGCAGGACGCGTGTTATCGTGCACACTTTTATGGACGATAATTGCGTTGGATTTTGCATCCCGCAATTCGGTTCCGGTAAAGCGTTGCGGGAGTGCGCCGATGGAAAAGGATCCGCCGCTCTGCTCTATTATGCTGAGAAGCGCCGTTTCATCGCTTCCTTTCAATCCGCTCTCGCATGCCTCTTTCCAGGATCGAGCAAAGGCCGCTCCGCCCTTCGTCGGCTTGACCGCAATAACGCGCGAACCAGGAAGAAGCGCTACACCAAGCTTTGTCGCCTTGCGCTTCAACATCAGAGTAACGTCTGGTTCCATTACAAGAAGATCTGAGATGTCGCCGCGTACTTGGCAATCGACGTCCATCAAGACGAGAGTTTGCGTCGGATAATCGCGCATAGCGGCGGCTAACGCGCTCGGCTTTTGTCGCGTTTGAATTGTCCAGTCACCTGGAATCTTGGCCAGCGCGTAAAGATGGTGAGACACGCGATGGTCTGAAAGGTTTTTGGAGAACGACTGGGCAAGCGGCCGATAGTCGGGCGTGAAAAATCCGGTCACGATCAGGCCGGGGCTAAAGATGTTCCGAATATCGATGTCGGGCTCTGAACGCTTCTCGACGTCTGAATCAAGCGGCATGGGCGCACACGCTTATTGTTTTTGCTGATCGGATTGCATTCAGGATTCGCTGATCAAACGCCTGACGTACGAGGCGTAGCCGCTCTTGCCTAATCGACTAAGCCACGGCTCCATCTCTTTGGGTGAAACAAATCCCATACGCAAGGCGATCTCTTCGGGACACGAAACCTTCAAGCCTTGTCGCCGCTCGATCGTCGCGATGTAGTCACCGGCATCCATCAGGCTATCGAACGTTCCCGTATCCAACCATACAAATCCACGTCCCAGTTTTTCCACCTGGACCTCCCCCCGTTCGAGATACATCTCATTCAGGGTCGTAATTTCGAGTTCCCCGCGAGCGGACGGTTTGACCTGAGAAGCAAGTTCGACGACGCGGTTGTCAAAGAAGTAAACCCCCGTGACAGCCCAATTCGACTTGGGCCGTTGCGGTTTTTCCTCGATGGAAATAGCGCGTCCGGCACCGTCGAATGTTACCACGCCATAACGCTCCGGGTCGGCAACTTCATAGGCGAAAAGCGTCGCGCCGGTTTCGCGGTTGGCCGCATTGCGAAGGATGTCGCTCAAGCCGTGCCCGTAGAAAATATTATCGCCAAGCACCAGCGCACACCGGTCGTCGCCAATGAAATCGCGAGCAATGAGGAAGGCTTGCGCCAAGCCGTCGGGCGATGGCTGCACGGCATAGCTCAAGTTGACGCCAAACTGCTGCCCATCGCCCAGCAAGTGCCGAAACAACGGTTGGTCGCCGGGCGTGGTGATGATCTGGATGTCGCGTATACCGGCAAGCATCAGCACCGAAAGAGGATAGTAGATCATCGGCTTGTCGTAGACAGGCAGAAGCTGCTTTGAGATCGCGAGCGTCAATGGATAAAGACGTGTTCCGCTGCCCCCCGCGAGAATGATCCCTTTTAGTTTGCTCATTTTTCAAGTTCCGGCAGAGGTCGTTTGATTTCCGATAGCACAGTTCGATCGGCGAACAGGCGATCGACGCAGTCGTCAAGTGCATCCTGCCATGGGCGAAGCCTGACGCCGTAGACGCTCTGTAGTTTGTCTGTAGCCAGTACCGAATAGGCAGGACGCCGGGCCCTTGTCGGATATTCCTTCGTCGAAATAGGCCGGATGGTCCTTTGAGTTGCCCCGTGACGCGCGGCAGCTGCGTTGATGGCGCTCGCAAATTCAAACCACGTCGTAGAGCCCGTATTGGCGGCGTGAAAGACGCCGAAGCAATCGGAATCGGGCGAGTCGGACAGCCTCTGCGCAATGCATAAGACGACGTCAGCAAGATCAAGCGCATATGTCGGAGTGCCGTATTGATCGCTTACGATC
>JAICLG010000127.1 GCA_025927515.1 Hyphomicrobium sp. | reverse complement strand
CTACGCAACGCGCCAGTGCTACGAACTGTTCCGCGATGGCATTGTCGTCGTCGCCGTTGCTCCCCTGCGATGGCCGTCAGGGAGGTCGCATCGCGCAACCTCCCCGATTGACGGGGAGATCAACCTTCGCTCCGGCTAGCGGGACGCGCCCACGTTTTTGCCGGATCCTGGCTCGGTCATTTTCCGATGCTGCTCGGCGAGAATGCCTGAGGGTATAATGTTGGCAATCGCCGATTGCAGTTTATTGTGCCAGCCGCTGACGACGTCGCCTTCTCCCTTCATCATGGCGTCGAAGCCGGTCTTTGCGACCATCGCAGGATCATCCTTCTTTTCCTGCCCGATCTTGGTATCCATCAAATCCGCGCGCTCGAAGAAGTCCGTCTCTGTTGCGCCCGGCATAAGGCACGTCACGGTGACGCCTGTGTCTTTCAGTTCCGCACGGAGCGCAAATGAAAATGAATCGAGGAAGGATTTTGAGGCGTTGTAAACAGCTTGGAAGGTGCCGGGCATGAAGCTCGCAATCGAACCCGTGATCAGGATCTTTCCATCGCCATAGTTTCTCATGTCGCGGCCGACGCGCTGAATGAGATCAAGCGTGCCGGTGATGTTGGTGTCGATCACATGCTTTACATCGACAAACTTTTGATCGAGAAATCCGTTGCCGAGACCGCGGCCTGCATTTGCAAGAAGCGCCGAAACGCGTCTGCCTTTGACGGCATCATAAAGTTTCCGACACCTTCCGGCGTCGCGAGATCGGCTTCAACGGCGATGACGTCGACGCCGTGACTGCGAATGTCGTCTGCTGCATCGTGGATTTTGGGCTCGTCTGCCGCGATGACAAGATCGAACTCCGCTCGGGCGCAACATCGAGCGAGCTCGTAGCCGATTCCAGTAGATGCGCCAATTACAACGGCCAACGGGCGTTGCTCGCTGGAAGGTCGTTTTGAGGTTGCCATTCGGTCCGTTCCTTATTCTGCGTAAAGAACGAACGAGAGGGCAGAGGCACCTTTCCTTGGAGTCTTGCATTTTAATGCGACAGGGTGACAGGCCTAAGCTGTGGCCGCGCCTTCAGTGCACTTGTCGAGCAGCCATATCAAACCGAGGTGTCCGCGATTTTGCGATGCCATTCGGGTAGCCACTCCGATCGCTATAATCGCGAAGTTGTCGCGGACGCGAGCTTCGCGCTGTCATTGCATAGGCCGTCGCAATATCAATGGCAGTTATTCCAAGAACCGTCGCAAGCGCGGTTTTGACGTTTCTTCGCATCGGATTGGACCGGTGCAAGCCTTGCGAGAGCACGGCGACGTCCAATGCGTCTCCAAGAACCCGCGCCCAAAGGCCAACCTTTTTTTCCGTCGAAAGCGTGAGGACGCCAGCACCGATTTCTCTGGCACCGAAAATGCGCACGGTCGCATCCATGCCGGGGCTTTCCATTCCCAAAGAGCGGGTCACGCACCTGGGCGCCAGTAGCTCTGCAAGCCCTAGACCGATGCTAAACCAACCGAGCACCCGCGCCGTTCGGTCGACGCTACTTAGGCTCCCAGGCCCTTTCTCCAAAATCTTGGGGTCGCCTTTGAGATGCGTGGGCATAAGATTGCGCACTTTCGATCCTCCACTCCGTCAGGGTTTCAGCACGACCTTGATGCAGCTGTCCCGCTTGTCCCGGAATACATTGTACATTTCCGGGCCATCGCCCAGCTTTGCCGTATGCGTGATGACAAATGATGGGTCGATCTCGCCGTCGTCGATGCGTCTGAGAAGGTCGTCGGTCCAGCGGCGGACGTGGGTTTGGCCCATGCGGAACGTCAAGCCCTTGTTCATTGCCAATCCCATCGGCATCTTGTCGATAAGGCCGGCATAGACGCCGGGGATAGAAATCGTCCCGGCCGGACGGCATACATAGATCATCTCACGGAGGACGTGTGGCCTGTCGCTCTCCATCGCTATAAGCTGCTTGGCGCGATCGTAGATGGTATCAGGCTGAGCGAACGACACGTGACTTTCCATGCCCGTCGCATCGATGCATTTTTCCGGGCCTTTTCCTTCCGTCAGGTCATTGAGCCGTTCAATGACGCTTTCCTCTTTGAAGTTGATGGTTATCGCGCCGCCGGCTTCCGCCATGCTCAGCCGCTCGGGGAGGAGATCGATCGCGACGACCTGCTTTGCGCCCAACAAGACGGCGCTGCGAATGGCCATCTGCCCTACCGGCCCACAGCCCCAAATTGCGACGGTATCGGTCTTTTGAATGTCGCACTGCGCGGCGGCTTGCCAGCCCGTGGGAAAGATATCGCCGAGAAATAGAACCTGCTCATCGGAAAGATTTTCGGGAACTTTGACGTGCGTCGTGTCTGCAAAAGGAACGCGGAGATATTCGGCCTGGCCACCGGGATAGCCTCCCGTCAAATGCGTATAACCGAAAAGGCCTGCCGTGGTGTGTCCAAAAACTTTATCGGCCAGTTCTTTCTTGCGATTGGTTCGTTCGCAGACGGAATAATTGCCACGCTTGCATTGTTCGCATTCGCCGCACGTGATGGTGAACGGCACCACGATGCGATCGCCCTTTTTCAATCGGCCGTCCATTCCTGAGCCAACCTCGACGACCTCGCCCATCATTTCGTGGCCCATAATGTCGCCCGGCAGCATCGCCGGAATGAAATTGTGGAAAAGGTGCAGGTCCGAGCCGCAAATGGCGCAGCTCGTGACTTTCACGATGGCGTCTCTGGGATCCTCGATCTCGGGGTCGGAAACGGTATCGTATCGGATGTCTTCTTTTCCGTGCCAAACGAGCGCTTTCACGTCCGCCTCCTCCGATCAGATGGTCCGTGGTGATTGAGTCGCAAACGGGCAGGGGAGTCGTTGGTTCCCTCGACCGTAGCGGAGTCATGCCCGTGGTTGAACAGGGAACAAATCGGAGAAATCGGCTTTGTCTCTGCGGCTTGGTTGCGGAGTGCGGTGGCGTGACATCAGCGTCTGAGTCTCGGCCGGGGGCCAAAGCGGCGAGCATCCGCGTTGAGCCAACATAAGCTAACCGCGAATTAGTATGTCGAACGTTCTCGTCAGGCTCTTGTTGGGTGTTTGGAGTGATCAATGCGGTTCCGGCCATGGGGCTAATTGCGCTTCGCATGCAGGTAAACGGACATTTATCGAGATCATCTGCCAGAAACCGAAAAGACGCGGATCCTTCATTGAGAGGTACCGAATGGCAATGTGTGCTCCATCGGCCAAACGATATACCCTTGGGATACCAGCGAACGCAGTACGGGTTCAGGAGCGATGTCGACCGGCATGATTTCCTGCACGCCGAGGGGAAAAGTCCCTAACCGTTCCCATGTTCCGCCGCGATCTGTCGGCAACTGCTCCGGACTGTCCTCCCACATCATCGCGAAGAGTCCCGCGTCGCCGTTTTTAAATAACACCGCGGTTCGTGCATCATCCGGCGTTCCTGCTGCGGCAGTATCTAGTTCGGTGCTAGGAGTGTGCACGGTCACGACTCTCACAAGATTGGCGGATGTTTATTCCGATAATGACGCCTGACGGGGCTTACTCGTTCAAGCATTTGCCACCATCTTCCGAACGTAGCCACTGCCTTTCATCATCGTTCTTTCGGGAGGTTCGGCAGCTGCGGTGTCGGCGTTCTATGGCAACGCAACGGAACCTATGTGGTTCCCGCAGCTCGACAAACTTGCGGTTGGCAATCATCAACCTTTTTCAGAAGCTTTCTTCATTTCGTCGTCTATTTCCGCACCAAGCAAAACCACGATCATTGAGATCCAAATCCAAACCATGAATGCTATTACGGCGCCGAGAGAGCCGTAGGTTTTGTTGAAGTTGCCGAAGTTTGCCGCGTACCATGAAAAGAGCAGGGAGGCGATGATCCAGAGCGCGGCTGCGCTCGCACTTCCCCATGTGATCCACTTCCATTTCGGGTTGCGGCGGTTCGGTCCGAAACGATAGACGAAGGCCAGGGCGAGCACGACAACGGCATACAGCAGCGGCCATCTTGCAAATTTAAGTGTCGCCGATCCTAGGTCCGAAAGGCCAAGCCGGTCGATGACGGGAGGAAGGGCGACGATGCCGGCGATTGCCAGGGCGAGAAGCGCGATCGCGCTCAGGGTGAACGCCAGAGTCACGGCATTGAGTTTGAGAAATCCTCTTTCTTCCTGGTCTCCGTAAACCTGATTGAGGGAGTCAAACAGCGCTTTGACTGCTGAATTTGCGCCCCATAGCGCCACGACGAGCCCTACCACCATCGCGACGCCCTGCGCGCCCTGATTTTGCGAGGCGATGCGCTTCATCTCATTGCCAATGACTGACAGACCGCCTTCGGGCAGCAAGCCTTGTAAGCTCGCAAGCTGCTCCCCGATGGAATTGGGATTGGCAAAAAAGCCGTAGATGGCGACAAGCGCGGCGAGCGCGGGAAAAAGCGCGAGAAGCCCGTAGTAGGTCGAAGCGGCAGCGAGCGAGAAGATCCGATCTTCCGTGACGCTTGCATACACTCGAAGAAAGAATTCCTTCCAGGCAAGCGTGCCGCTTATGGGACCGGCGTCACTTTTCTTGAACGCGACCGCTTCCCCGCTCCCGCTGCTCACGCCGAGGGCGCCTCCTCGCCTTTGAGGTAATAGGCGATCACCGCCAGGCAGGCGAGCATCCCCAACGACGCGAAAGGGATCGGGTGATCGGACGCACTCCTGCTCGCGGCTTTTAACGGTGTGGTTAGTACCGCAACATCCTGCTTGATCTCCTGTTTCGCTGAATTGAACTTGCGGGCGGCTTCCTTGTCTTTGGCGTCGATCACGAACTTCACGACGCCCGCTGCGAGCATGAACAGGCCAGAGAACAGAAAGCAAGTGAGAATGGGGCCGATGAATTCTGCGACCCAGATCATGATTCCAATCAGGCCACACACTGCCGATACCGCCAGGCAGCCGCCGAGCGCGACCCAGCTTCCATAGGATGCCTTCGTGGCTTCAAGTGACCGCCTGAGCTTCTCCACAATTGCCACTGGCTTGAGCCTTTCATCGTCGATCTTGCAAAAACCGCAGAATGCGAAGGCCGGTTCCCGCGGATCGCGCTTCTTACGTGAAAAAGCTGCTGGCAGCTCTCAAGCAACGATGCACGAATGGGCCGTACAGGTGGCTCAACTTTCGGCAAACGCATCGAGCAGTGACGATGAACTCTATAAATTGAGGAACTTCAGGCCTTTCGCCGCCGTTTACCTGCATTAATAGATGGTTCGGGGAAATGCAGAAGAAAGCGGCCGAGGAGACTGCGCTTAAAATCGACAAAAAAGCTGCCACTCGGCGCATCGTCATCTCTGAGGTCTTTCCGCAAGTAGATGACGGCCGTTACCCGGCAAAGTTTTGCGTCGGAGACAGGCTTGAGGTGAGCGCAAACGTGTTCACCGACGGACATTCCGAGCTTTCAGTGGATCTCGAAATCCGGCCTCCTCAGGGGAGCGCGGTGGTCCGAATCCCTATGCGGCCGCTCGGCAATGACCGCTGGAGCGCGGAGCACAGTCTAACGATCCGCGGCGCATACACATTTATAATCATCGCTTGGAGAAACGATTTCGCGACTTGGCTTTCCGACGCGCGGAAAAGAATTACAGCGCAGCAGCCGATGGAGACCGAATTGGAGCAGGCCAAGACGCTGCTTGGCGAAGGTCTCAGAAACGCCTCCGGGAGTTCCGCTGAACGTGAATTCCAAGAACTGGTCGCGCGCGTTTGCGAATGCAGCACGCTCGAAGAGCATATGAGTCTCCTTGGTTCCGCTGAGACGCGGCGCCTCTTCCGAACGGCTGGGCCTCGTGCGCACGAGATCGTCAGCGAGCACGACTTTCCTCTGATCGTTGAACGCAAGCGGGCGGGCTTCGGTGCGTGGTATGAGCTGATGCCGCGCTCACTCTCAGCCGCTCCGGGACAGCATGGGACGTTCGACGACGTCATCGAGCATCTTCCGTATGTCGGCAATATGGGTTTCGACGTTCTCTATTTCCCGCCTATTCATCCAATCGGCACCACGCACCGGAAGGGGCGAAACAACAGCCTTTCTGCCGACGAGGGCGATCCCGGCAGCCCTTACGCGATCGGATCACCGGAGGGCGGGCACGACGCCATGCATCCGGAACTTGGAGATTTTGAGGATTTCGAAAGGCTGATAGCCGCGGCACGGGATGCGGGTCTTGAAGTGGCTCTGGATTTCGCAATTCAGTGCTCGCCGGATCACCCGTGGATCAAAGAGCATCCGGAATGGTTCAAGTGGCGCTCGGACGGTTCGATCCGCTTTGCAGAAAATCCGCCGAAAAAATACGAAGACATCGTCAACGTCGAGTTCTACGGGGCTGCTTTCCCCCGCGTATGGTTTGCGTTGCGGGACATCGTCCTGTTTTGGGTCGAGAAAGGCGTCAAGATCTTTCGCGTCGATAATCCGCACACCAAGCCGTTTCCGTTCTGGGAATGGCTGATCAACGAGATTCGTGCTCAGGACCCGGACGTCATCTTCTTGAGCGAGGCGTTCACGCGTCCCAACATCATGCAGTATCTTGCGAAGATTGGCTTTACTCAGTCGTACTCCTATTTCACGTGGCGCAACACCAAGCAGGAGCTGACGGAATATCTAACGGAGCTGACCAAAGGTCCGTCGTCCGCCTACATGCGGCCGAACTTTTTCGTGAACACGCCGGACATCAATCCCTATTACCTGCAGACCGGTGGACGCGCGGCGTTCCAGGCCCGCCTCATCCTCGCGGCTTCGCTCGGTACAAATTACGGCATCTACAGCGGTTTCGAGCTGTGTGAAGCAGAGGCGCTTCCGGGCAAGGAAGAGTATGCGGACAGTGAGAAATATCAACTGAAGCAGCGCGACTGGGATCGGCCTGGGCACATCCGCGAGGATATCGAGCGCATCAACCATTTGCGCCAAACCTCTGCCGCCCTCCACGACTTCAAGAATGTGCGCTTTTACAACGCCTGGAACGATAACATTCTCTACTACGGAAAGGCGACGAAGGATCTGCGCGATTTCCTGCTGTTCGCTGTCAATCTTGATCCGAGAAATCCGCAAGGGGCGCACTTCGAAGTTCCCCTGTGGGAATTCGGCATGCCGGACGAGGCGTCGATCGAAGTTGATGACTTGATCAATGGACAGCGCTTCACGTGGACCGGGAAGGTTCAACACGTCTATCTCGATCCTGCTATCCGGCCATATGCGATTTGGCGCCTTCACGGCCCGGGGGGTGCCGCGTGAGCGAGGTTCAGTTAGCACATGAGTCGTTGAGCCTTGAGGACGCGTTTGCCAAGCTGGACCACGCTCCTCCAAGAATAGATCGGCAAGATCGCGACTGGTACAAAGACGCAGTCATTTATCAGCTGCACGTCAAGGCCTTCAGAGATTCCAACGGCGACGGGATCGGCGACTTCGCCGGGCTGATGGAACATCTCGATTACGTTCAGCAACTTGGCGCGACTGCCATTTGGTTGCTGCCGTTCTATCCCTCACCACTACGCGACGACGGTTACGACATCTCCGATTATACCGATGTCAATTCGTCCTATGGGACCCTCAATGACTTTAAGAACTTCGTTGATGAAGCCCATGCGCGGGGCATCCGAGTTATCACGGAACTCGTAATTAATCACACGTCCGACGCACATGCATGGTTTCAGCGCGCGCGACGCGCTCCGGCAGGGTCGCCGGAAAGAGATTTCTACGTTTGGAGCGATACCGAAGATCGCTACGCCGGTACACGCATCATCTTCATCGATAGCGAGGCATCGAACTGGACGTGGGACCCCGTCGCGAAGGCGTACTTCTGGCACCGCTTTTATTCGCACCAGCCGGATCTCAATTTCGATAACCCGCTGGTGTTCGAAGAAGTCGTCAAAGCCATGCGCTTCTGGCTTGACCTCGGCGTTGACGGTCTGCGTCTCGATGCGGTTCCTTATCTCTGCGAACGCGAGGGGAGCACGAACGAGAATCTTCCCGAAACGCACGCGGTTTTACGCAAGATCCGTGCGGAAATCGATGCCCGTTATCCGGACCGTATGCTGCTCGCGGAAGCCAACCAGTGGCCGGAAGATACGCGTGCATACTTCGGCGACGGCGATGAATGCCACATGGCATTTCATTTCCCGCTGATGCCACGCATCTATATGTCGCTCGCGCAAGAAGATCGCCATCCGATCACAGACATTCTGCGTCAGACGCCTGAGGTTCCGGAGGGGTGCCAATGGGCATTGTTCCTTCGCAACCACGATGAACTGACGCTCGAAATGGTGACCGCGGAGGAACGCGACTATCTCTGGAGAACTTACGCGGTCGATCCGCGCGCGCGCATCAATCTCGGTATTCGCCGCAGGCT
>JAICLG010000161.1 GCA_025927515.1 Hyphomicrobium sp. | reverse complement strand
GTTCCAACGAACGTATCCGCGCCGAGACCATTCGCCCACGCGATGAGGCCTTGCGGCGGGAACGCTTCGACGGCCGCGCGAATGTCCTCCGCTTCGTTGCCGTAGCGATCGAGAAAAGCAGGGAGCGCCTCGCTGTGTGTCAGGTTCAGTCCGCCGCGGCCGGCGAGAAGAAATTTGCGTGCCGGGGAGGCCATTCTCTCGTACACGGTGACGCGATGACCTTCGCGTGCGATGCGTTCGGCAGCATAGAGACCGGCAGGTCCCGCGCCGACGATCGCCACTTCACGCCTGCCGCCCGATTGAAACGAACTCATTATAAGCCCATGTTCGACGCCGATAGCCAGGGCTCCCCAGGCGCGAACGCGGCGCGTTTGCGCAGCAACTCGATCGATTTGGGCTCCGAAGCGGGCGCAAACAGCAGTCGCCCACGATTCCGCCCCGAGCCGTAATCCTCAGTGCCCCGATAATATGTGAGTTCGCTCGGCCCGCGTGGCACGTCGCCGGGAGCTGCGAGGTAGGTCAACGTGAAGCGGCCCATCCCAGTTTCGAATCGGCGAATTTCCTTTGGCAGCGGCGCGCCGTAATGGAACTGCGGGTTTCGCCCGCTGTCGCGCCTACGAACCGAGGTATGAAGATGACCCATTAACATGGTTCCGCCTGTTGCAGGATTTGACGGTTGGTATCCGCCGTTCACGCGGATCGCAAGCGGCGGCGCTGCATACGCGCAACACTGTCACTCAATTCGTCCTATCGCGGCGACCGCGTTCCGTTCGGAAATTTCTCGCCCTGTGCATGAGCACTGGAAAATTTCTGCGGGCGCTGAGGTGAGACACTCAAAATCATAGCGAATCACACGCTGAAAAACGAATCAGCCTGAAATGATTCGCAGTGCGTCGAGAGGCGCACAGGTGTGGATTAAACTTCTGCTGCTTCGACGTTGTTACGCGAAACTGGGGATGAATCGAAATCGCATTTTCTGTTCGTGCGATCATACGCTTAACGCGTATCACCGGATGTGAATTGAGTCGCCGGAACGTATGGTCAAGTAGGGCGCCAAAAAAATGCCGCTAGCCCTTAGCAGAGCCGGTGTTATGTTCCGTTTCGCTTCGTGAAGGGGCGCCGGTGTTTGATTCTGAAGAGGGCTCTTCCAGAAACGCGCACGTCAGGCGCTCCGCTCGCGAGGCGTTATTTTCGTCGACGCACAGTATGCGGGGTATCAAGTGATGGGGGATACAAAGCGTCCCGGCCTTTCGGGTACATTAGAACCGGTTTCGACCGGACCCGAAGTTATGGATGACGCGGCGATCGAGGTTTTCGAGATCGCTGGGATGATTAAGTGGTTCGACGCTTCCAAAGGCTACGGCTTTATCGTGCCGGACAATGGCCTGCCGGACATTCTTCTTCACGTGACGTGTCTCAGAGCGGGCGGTTTCCAGACGGCCTACGAAGGAGCGCGCGTCCACTGTGAAGTGTTGCGCCGCTCGAAGGGGATGCAGGCGTTTCGCATCCTCAGCATGGACGAAAGCACGGCGATCCACCCCTCTCAGCTTCCGCAGCGCACACATGTCATCGTGCAACCCGAAAGCGATTGGGAGAGAGCCTACGTCAAGTGGTTCAACCGCGTACGCGGCTTCGGCTTCTTGACACGGGGCGAAGGCACGCCTGATATTTTCTGCCATATGGAGACGTTGCGGCGGTTCGGCTTTACGGAACTTCGCCCCGGCCAGATCGTTCAGGTTCGGTGGGGCTATGGATCGAAGGGCTGCATGGCCGCGGAGCTTCGGCCGGATGGAGTCCCAACGGGGCTGCCGTCGCGTAATTGACGCGGGGATCATGACGTCAGCGTTGAAGAATTTCACGAAAGGGGCCGCGGTTTGCGTGGCCCTTTTTATTGTGGCGATGGCGCTTACGCCAGCGATGGTACCAATGAATGGGTTGTTCCAGTTTGTCATGCCCGCGCAAGCAAAGATGCGACAGGACAAGCTGAGTATCGAGCCATCCGCCGGTGGTCCGCGCCACGATTTCGATATTGAAGTGGCGTCGAGCGAGCAGGAAAAAGAGCTCGGCTTGATGTACCGGACGACGCTCGCGGACAGTCAGGGAATGCTGTTTCCGTATCCCACCGAGCGGTCGATATCGATGTGGATGCACAACACTTATATTCCGCTCGATATGGTGTTCATCCGCTCCGATGGCACGATCGCGCGCATCGAGGAGCGTGCCGAACCGCTCTCGGACCGCATCATATCTTCGGGTTCGTCGGTTGCGGCAGTACTCGAGCTTGCGGGAGGTGCAACCGCGCGCCTCGGCATCAAGCCCGGCGACAAGGTGCGCTACTCGCTCTTTAAGAATGCGACGCGCTAGAACGCGTCGCGAATTGGCGGGCATTCCCGGCGTAGAGGTGGAGACTGGAGCCCTCCAAGTATCGGCCCGATAACCGACGGGAAGTGTAGCCTTGCCACCTTGCTGGAAGGGGCCGGGGTCGACAGTCCCAATCTGTCGCTGCCCGGGACGTGCAATTCTGGCGGCCGCGGCTATTCGTTCTGCAAATGTCCATTTGTTCGCACCGGCGAACATGCTACTAAGCCGACGTTTCGTCGGGGCGTAGCTCAGCCTGGTAGAGCATCTGCTTTGGGAGCAGAGGGTCGCGTGTTCGAATCATGTCGCCCCGACCAACATTTTCCAAGTGGTGTCCGAGGATTGACCGATGACGGCGCGGATCTTCAAGCCTGCGAGAACGGCAATGCAGTCCGGCGAAGCGCGGACCAAGGAATGGGTCCTCGAGTTCGCCCCGGCGAGCCCTCGTTCGGCCGACCCGCTGATGGGCTGGACCAGCTCACGCGATACGCAAACGCAAGTTCGGCTTGAGTTCGACACCAAGGAAGAGGCAATCGCCTACGCAACGCGCGAGGGCCTGGCCTACACGGTCGTCGATCCCAAACCGCGCAAGCCCATTCGCAAATCCTACGCCGATAACTTTCGCTACGGCCGCATCGGCAACTGGACGCACTAGGGCAGAGAAGAGGGCGGACGGCTCCGAACCCGTGTGAGAGGCAAAGCCCCGCCGCTCGACGCCCTCCGGCGCAACTATCCAAACAGCTTGATCGCTTTGCCGAGCGTATTCCAAACGCCGAGCAGGAACGGGATGCCGACGGCAAGCCACGCGATCAATACCGCTAGGCTGAAGCCGCCAAAGCCGATCCCATGCGAGCCGCTCGCGGGGGCAGCCGATTTCTGCGACTGAAGCGCTGCGATCTCATCGTCCCGCATCAGCCATTTTGCAGCGACCGGGCGCACGAGTGCATTCGCGATCAGTCCGATGAGCAGGAAGCCCGTCAGAATATACATCGTGCGGTCATAGACGAGCGCGCGCGGCACACCTGCCGCCATCTGCGCATCACGAATATAGCCGATGACGAGCGGTCCAAGAATGCCCGCCGCGGACCACGCGGTCAGGGCGCGCCCATGAATGGCGCCGACGAACTGTGTGCCGAAGATGTCGGCAAGATAAGCAGGCAGAGTAGAAAAGCCGCCGCCGTACATGCTGATGATGATGCAGAACGCGGCAACGAACAGCGCGATCGATCCCATATGCGCGAGCGTCGGCGCGAGTGCATAAAGCACCATGCCGAGAATGAAGAAGCAGAAGTAGGTAACTTTCCGCCCCATCACGTCGGAGAGCGACGCCCAGACAAACCGGCCACCGCTGTTGAACAGAGAAAGAAGGCTGACGAAGCCGCCGGCGATCGCCGCGATCGTCGCGTGCTGCGCTGGGTTGAGGTCACCGAACTTGACGCCGACTTGGCCGATCAGCGAGCCGCCAAAAATTTCCTGCAGCATCGGAGACGCCATCGCCAGAACGCCGATGCCGGCCGAGACGTTCATCCAGAGTGCAATCCAGATGAGCCAGAACTGCGGAGTCTTATGCGCATTGTCGAGATGAACATGGCCCGTCGTGATCAGCGCGTGCGCGCGATCGGCAGGCGGCACCCATCCATCCGGCTTCCAGTTGTCCGGCGGCACGCGATATCCGAACGCGCCGCAAAGCATGAAGATCAAATAGACGCCGCCCATGACGGCCATCGTTTCCCACACGCCGACGGAATGATCTGACTTGAAGTGATTCATCAGCAAAATGGCGAGCGGCGATCCGATCATCGCTCCACCGCCGAAACCCATTATGGCCATGCCCGTCGCCATGCCACGCCGGTCGGGAAACCATTTGATGAGCGTCGATACCGGCGAGATGTAGCCGAGGCCGAGGCCGATGCCGCCGATCACGCCAAGTCCGAGCCATAGAAGCCAGAGCTGATGGATATGGACGCCGAGCGCCGCAATCAGAAAACCACCGCCCCAGCAGATCGCGGCCGCGACGCCTGCGCGGCGCGGCCCGGCCCGTTCGAGCCAGCCTCCGAAGACGGCGGCCGAGAGCCCCAGAAACACGATGCCAAGCTCGAATGTGACAAGAAGCGTGCTGACGCGCCAGTCGCACGTCGTCGTAAAGAGTTCCTGCGCGACGCTCAGGTCGGGGCATGTCACCGGCTTTGAAACACCGAGCGCTTGCGCCAAGGGCAGCCAGAAGACACTAAGCCCGTAACTCATGCCGATGCAGAGATGAATCGCCAGCGCTGCGGGTGGAACGAGCCAGCGGTTGAACCCCGCCTTTGCGATGATGCGCTCACGATCGAGAAAGCCGGGCGTAGAATCTGAGGCAGCGCTCACTGCTGTCATTGTGCATCCCCCGAGAAAACTGGCTTGTTTTTTGCCCTTCTTGCACCCGGCTCCTGGCACAATCAACCGACTCGAACGTTAAATTGCGGAGGGAAGGAAGGCGCCAATGGGCTTGCGCTTCAGCCAAGCCCCGACTATCCGTCATTGTGGCCGATGTTGCAGCACGAGACGTCCGCTGAAGTGAACCGCATGCGGCGCTGCACCAAGGATCCCGTAGCTCAGTTGGATAGAGCATCTGCCTTCTAAGCAGAGGGTCGCAGGTTCAAATCCTGCCGGGATCGCCAACCATCTCTTTATGAGAGAATAAATGCCGTTCGACGGCAGATCATCCGAACGCGCGGCCCTCGCGCCGTCGCCGTCGTTGAGCTAGGCTGGCGATCGCGGTAAGCGATCAAAAGCCGAGTGCGGAAGCGCTATGAAATGGATCCTGGTCGAACGTAAGCCGGACGTCGTTTATCAGGGCGGTAAAGACGAAATCTATCTGGGCGCTGACGAAAGCGCGGTGTCAGACATCACCCTGGCGAAGACCTTTGATACCCGCCAGGAAGCGGAGGCCCATCGTCGAACGCTGAAGCACCGATATGATTGGGTCGCTGCCACTATTCCGAAGTGAATGCCCGTTAGGCATGCTCGCGCGGGGCGTGGAAAGCGGAACCGAATACGTCCTTGCGGGGTTCTGGTGCCGGGCAGGTATGCTCCGTGCTCAGATTTCGTTCGTATTGCGTTCTATGGAGTGATCAATGGCCACCGCGCGGTCGTTCTGGAAAGGCCATCTTCGCCTGGCTCTCGTCACGATACCGATCCGGCTCGTGAGCGCCACTGCCTCTGAAGACAAGATCGCGCTGCATCAAGTCGATCGCAAATCGAAGCAGCGCATCCGCTATCAAAAGGTCGCCGGTGAAACCGGCAAGGTCGTGCCGCAAACCGACATCGTCCAGGGCTACGAGCTTGACGACGGAACGTATGTCCTTTTCGAACCGGATGAACTCGACAAGCTGAAGTTATCGACCCGGCACACAATCGAGCTGACGGAATTCGTGGAGGCTTGCTCGATCGACCCTCTGTACTTCGACAAGCCGTATTACGTGCTTCCGGACGGAGACGTTGCCGAAGAGGGCTACCGCATCATTCGGGATGCGTTGAAAGCCTCGAAAAAATTCGGCATCGGCCAGCTGACGATGCGCGGCCGCGAAAATCTCATTGCAATGAAACCAAGCGGCGAAGGTTTGATGATCGAGACCTTGCGCTATGCCAACGAAGTGAGGGAGGCCGACGAAATCTTTTCCGATATCGGCAAGGCCAAGCTGCGACCAGAGCTGATCGAAATGGCGAAGCAGCTTATCAACGAGCGCACGCGCGAGTTCGAGCCGGGCGATTTCAAGAACCATTACGCCGAGGCGCTGCGCAAGCTCGTCAAGGATAAGGCCGAGGGCGGCGAGTCAACCGAGGTTGGTGGCGGCGACGAGCGGCCCGCGGGTGGAACCGTCATCGACTTCATGGATGCGCTCCGCCGCTCAACCGGGAAGGCCCCTGCGAAAAGTGGCCGTTCGGGGACGAAAACGGCCGCGTCTCAGCAAAAGCGCGAACCGACGAAGCGTGCAAAGCCCCGCGCCAAGGGCAAGACGCGCGCGCGCGGCTAGGCGGGACGTCGCGTACAGGATCAGAGCTTGGGAGATTTTACGACCGGGCGCCTGACTTGCGACGCAGGCTTGTCTTCGCGCAATCCCTTGAACGCGGCGTGCCGCAAAAGGTTATCGGCGGTCCAGGCGCGATATTCGATCTGAGCAACGAGCTTCGGCTCGACCCATTGGACGTCTTTGCGCTGAAGGCGCGTGAGCGCCGAAGCAACCGGTGGTTCTGATATTCGCAGCGGCTTCAGTTTCCGCATCAGGTCGGCGGCGGGCTTCTGCGCAAATCCCGTGCCGACCCGCCCGGCGTATATCAACCGTTTCCTGTCATAGTATCCCACGACGAGCGCCCCGACGGCGTTCGATGAAACATTCGAGACCATGTATCCGACAATGACGAACTCATCGGTCTGGATGCACTTGCTCTTTAGCCATTCGTCGTTGCGGCCGGAGCGATAGGGCCTGTCTGCACGTTTCGATATGATCCCTTCAAGTCCAAGGCGGCAGGCTTCCGTCAACATGCGCGCGCCATCTCCCCCGAGATGAGCGCTATAGCGAATTTGTAGATCGGCCGGCTTCCGATCGCCAATCAATTTGAGAAGCAACGCCTTGCGCGCGAGGAGGGGCGCGGGCATCAGATTGAAGCCGTCGAGATGCAGAAGATCGAAACACTGCAGAACGAAGCGATCAGGGCGACCACTTTTCAGAGCCGTCGCCAGCTCCGAGAAGCTTGAATGGCCGCCCGCGTC
>JAICLG010000398.1 GCA_025927515.1 Hyphomicrobium sp. | reverse complement strand
TCGACATTCACTGGCGGAGTAACGCCGGCTTCCTTCAACAGCGCCTTGGCTTTCGCGACGTCGCGGGGGCGAACGGGGAAGGCCTGCTGGTAATAAGGATGATCGGGATTGACCCATTGGTTGCCAGGCTTGAATTCGCCATTAAAGACGACCTGATTGATGGCTTCGCGGTCAATCGACAAATCCAGTGCCTGCCGAACCTTGGCGGATTGGCTGAGCGGCCCCTTCGCCTTGTCATTGCCGATGTTCAGCGTCACTCCCTGGTAACCCAACTCGATAGCAGTCGATAATTTGAGTTTCGGGTCTGCCTGCACGGCTTTGATGTCAGTCGCGAGCAGCCGCTCCAGCAAATCGAGCCCTCCCGATTTCAGGTTGGCCAGCCTGACCGTGGCGTCGACGATAGGCAGAAACACCACGCGATCGATGAAGACGTTGTCCTTGTTCCAGTAGTCGGCGAACTTCTCGAGCACGATGCGATCCTGCTGCACGCGTTCGACGAATTTGTAAGGCCCGGCGCAAACCGGATGCAGCCCGAACTTGTCGCCTTGCTCCTTTGCGGCCTTTGGCGAGACCATCATGCCGGCGCGATCGGTGAGCTGGGCGATCAATGGCGAGAACGGCGCTTTCAAGACCAGCTTGATCGTGAGAGGGTCTACGACGTCGACATGGTCGAGCGCGGCCAATTCCGGCTTTCGAAATGATCCCTGCATCGTCAGATGGCGTTCGAGCGAGAATTTCGCCGCCTCGGCGTTGAACGGCTCGCCATCGTGGAATTTTACTCCCGGCCGCAATTTGATCGTGACCTCCTTGCCGTCGGCGGAGGTCTCGTGAGAAAGCGCGAGCTGCGGCACGATGTTGATCTTTTCGTCGATGTCGAACAGCTTGTCGCAGAAGCTGGCGAACACGATGCGGCCGACATAGGTGCGCGCCAGCGTCGGATCGAGAATGTCGGGATCCTCGGCAAGACCGACCCGCAGGGTGGTTTGGGCTTGCGCCATCGTATGAACCGAAAACAACGCTGCCGCCGCGAGGGCCGCGAAACGCAGGATTTTCATCGTACTGGTCTCCATATTCAGTTCAGCCGGTTGGCGGCGTGGGTGCGACTATATCAACCCCGGACGAGCGGGCTACATCCGCGTGGCTGCTGAAAGCCGCGACCAATCTTTCCAATGCGGGCGACAAGCTATCGGCTGGAAGCACCGCATCGGGCGGGGGCAGTTCCGCCGTGCGATGACAGGCAGTCAAATGCCCGGACTTGTCTCCAAGCAATTCCGGCGGCTCGATTCGGCAGCGCTCGATAACGTAGGGGCAGCGGGTATGAAAGCGACAGCCGGCCGGCGGGTTGAGCGCGCTTGGCATTTCGCCCTGCAGCAGGATGCGGCTGCGCTTGGCGCGCGGTTTTGGGACGGGAATCGCCGATAACAACGCGCGGCTGTAGGGGTGACGAGGCGAGGCGAACAAGACCTCCGTGTTCGCCATCTCGACGATCCCACCGAGATTCATCACGGCGACGCGGTCGGCGATGTGCTTGACCACGGCGAGGTCGTGCGAGACGAAAATGTAGGCGAGCCCGAGACGATCCTGGAGATCGCGCAGCAGGTTAAGGATCTGCGATCGGATCGACACATCCAGCGCCGAGACCGGCTCGTCGCAGATGATGAGTTTCGGTTCGACCGCGAGCGCCCGGGCGATGGCGATGCGCTGGCGTTGGCCACCGGAGAATTCGTGGCTATAGCGGCGCGCAAATCGAGGCTCCAGTCCGACCAATTGCAGCAATTCCTCAACGCGTTGGTGTCGGCGT
>JAICLG010000266.1 GCA_025927515.1 Hyphomicrobium sp. | reverse complement strand
AGCCGTTTGATCGCCGCAAAACGTCCGGTATCGTAACAGCTGTCGTTACGCGAGGTTACGAATATCGGCACGCTCAATGGAGGGCGCTGAGCCGCTTCCGCCTCGTCGACTGCTTCGACGGTATGGGCCGCGCTCGCGCCGATCGCCAGCGTAAGAATGGAGCCCAGGATCGCCATCGACCGGCGCAGCGAAACACGGCGCCCACCGAGCCCGCGGCTCTTCAGAAAAGCAAAGCCCACGTGATCCCCGCGGATGATTGTTGTTGGTCCCAAAGCGCGGAGGCGAAGTGTGCCGTCTAAGCCCCTGCCCCGCGACGTCTAGCAAACCCGTGCAGCCAAAGAATGGAGAAATTAGGTTTCGGGATCGTCTTTTCGTGTAAGCACCGATCCCACTGAGGGGAACGCCCTATGGTTTTGCCTGGGGTGCCGACGCTCATAGGCCGCTCAGGAAAATTTCAACCATACTTGCCGCTGCTGGCGCGTCTACTTACGTTCCGTCCGGTTCACAAGGGCGGTCGGGAGTAGACATGCAGGGCAAGCCAGGCGCTTGGATTTCGCGACTTTTGCCATGGCGGGCGAGCGTCGATCCCGCTACCGTCAGCGCCGCTCTCGACGCTGTCTCCCAGTTGAAACCCGCAGTCGTTATAACGGGCGGTTCCCGCGGTATCGGCTTCGCTCTCGCCAAACGGTTCCTCGAAAAGAACCATGAAACCGTCATCGTTGGCCGCAACGCTCCGAGGCTTGCTGAAGCCGTTGCGGAACTCAAGGCGGCGACGGGAATCGGGCCATTCTCGATCCTCTGCGATGTCACCGAAGCCAACGCAGTTGATGTCATCGCTGCTGGCCTGAACGGTGCAGGCCTGTACCTCGACGTTCTCGTCAACAACGCTGGCATCGGCCTCGCAGGACCGTTCGCGGCCCAGTCGCCCCTCGACATTTCGCGCCTTGTCGCGCTCAACGTCGAAAGCGTGACGCGGCTCACGCGCGCAGCTCTGCCGCAGATGATCGCACGCCAGCGCGGCGGCATTTTGAATGTTGCATCGCTTGGCGCTTATGTCCCTGGCCCCAATCAGGCCGCCTATTACGCCAGCAAAGCCTATGTGGTGTCGTTGACCGAAGCGATTGCCAGCGAAGTTTCGGGCCAGGGCGTCCACGTCTCGGCCTTGGCGCCCGGGCCCGTCGATACCGCCTTCCACAGCCGAATAGGTGCTGACCGGTCGCTCTACCGCCTCCTGCTGCCATCGATGACAGCCGATCGCGTCGCCAGAAGCGCATATCGCGGGTTCATGTTCGGCCAACGCGTCATCGTGCCCGGCATCTTCAACACCGCGGCCGTCATCGCGTTAAAGGTTCTTCCACACATCGTCACCGTACCGATCATGTACGGCTTCCTGAAACGAAATCTCCCGCCACGTTAAGCATCGTTTCGTTTCTCGTTTGCTTTATGGCAACCAATTTGGGCTTAAGTGATCAGGGACCCTGGAATGAAGTTTCGCGTATTCGGGGCTCCCTCGCGGCCGCGCTCTTCGGGCTCTTTGGGGCTCGGCATCTTCGAAGCGTGGCCGCGTCCAGTTTCAGACCTTTTTTCCACCTCATAGATCGGGATAGCGCGACACTTTCGCCTTCCCCAATAGCGTTCGCGTAGGACGGCCCTTGAGGCCGTGCTAAGGAAGCGCTCTACAGCAACACCCAATAAAACCGTCCGCCATTTTGGAAATGCCCGCCGTGCCTTCACCCGTGATCGCAGCAACGGGACTTTATGTTCCGCCCCACAGCATTACCAACGAGGAACTCGTTACGACGTTCAATGCGTATGTGGAGGAGTTTAATACGACGAATGCCGCCGCGATCGCTCGGGGCGAAATCGCGTCACTGCTTCCCTCCTCCGCGGAATTCATCGAGAAGGCATCCGGAATCAAATCGCGTCATGTGATGGACAAAACGGGCATCCTTGATCCCTCCATCATGCGTCCCATCATCCCGGAACGACCGAACGATGAAGTTTCCATTCTCGCCGAGATGGCGACCGCAGCCGCCGTGGACGCAATCAAAAATTGGGGCGGCGATCCAAAAGATCTGGACGCCGTGATCTGCGCCGCATCCAACATGCAACGGCCCTATCCTGCGATGGCAGTCGAAGTTCAGAATGCTCTCGGCCTCGTAGGATTCGCGTTCGATGTGAACGTCGCGTGCTCGTCCGCGACGTTCGGGATCAAGACCGCGGCCGATTTTATCTCAAGCGGATCGGCAAAAGCCGTGCTGATGGTCAATCCGGAGATCTGCTCGGGACATTTGAACTTTCGCGATCGCGACAGCCATTTCATTTTCGGCGACGTCGCGACCGCGGTTGTCCTGACGGACGCCACGATGACATCAGCCGGCTGGACTATTCTTGGCACGCGCCTCAAGACGCAATTTTCCAACAACATCCGCAACAACTTCGGCTTTTTGAATCGCGCCGCACCCGAAGGCATCGGTAAATCCGACAAGCTCTTCGTGCAGGAAGGCCGCAAAGTCTACCGCGAGGTGGTTCCGATGGTCACCGATATGATCCTGGAACATGCGCGAGACATCGGCCTCGATCCGCACGGATTGAAGCGGCTATGGTTGCATCAGGCGAATATCAACATGAACGAAATGATCGGACGCAAAGTCCTGGGACGCGAGCCGAAACCGGACGAGAATGTCATCATTCTCGATACCTTCGCGAATACAAGTTCCGCCGGATCCATCATCGCCTTCCATACGGCGAACAGCGACTTTGCCGCCGGCGAGAAAGGCCTTATCTGCAGCTTTGGTGCAGGCTATTCGGCTGGCACCGTTTTCGTCGAAAAGCGTTGACCGGAAGCATATACCCGCCGAATCAAGCTCTTCTCAGGTGCTTCTTTTGAACGGCACGACGATGTTTGGCTCAACCAGCATTTGCTGAACGACGTCGATGAGACGCTGTCGCTGGAAAGGCTTCTTTATCAATTCTGCTTGCCTAAACGCCTCCGGCAACCCCTCGCGTCCATAGCCGCTGACGAATGCGAACGGAATTTTGCGCCGAACAAGCGCGGCGGCCAGCACGTCGACCGGCTCGCCTGCAAGATTGGCATCAAGCAACGCAACATCGATCTTCGAATTTTCGATGAGAGCAAGCGCCTTTTGCAGCGACGCTGCTGGACCGACGATATGGCAGCCTTCGTCCTCTAAGCTCGCAATGATATCCATCGCGATCAGAGGCTCGTCGTCTACCACGAGGACATGCTTACCCGAAACAGTTGGTTTTTTTTCCACGTAAGATCGAGTCGCCTTTGAAATCTCCAGCCCGAGGGCCGGCATTTTGTTGTAAGATCCGCCGATAGCGGAATCGCTCTCCGCAAGCGGGAGTACGATCTCGCACGTAACGCCTTCCGCCTCGTAACGAATCGAGGTGACGCCACCATGGGCATCAAGGCTCCTTTCGATCAGGCTCGTTCCGAAACCACGTGATCGCGGCACCGAAACCTCAGGCCCGCCGCGTTCCTGCCATTGCAGAACGAGACGCCGGCCTCCCTCGCTGCGAACCATCCATTTGATCGAAAGCCTGCCGCGCATCGAGGATAGGGCGCCGTATTTTATGGCGTTCGTTGCAAGCTCATGCAAAACGAGCCCGAGGTGCAGAGCCGCCTGGGCGTTCAACATCACCATAGGACCAGAGAATGAAATACGCTCATCCTGTGTGTCGATGAGAGGCAATTGATCGCGAACGATCGCCGCCAGCTCCGCACCCTGCCAATGCGCCTGAGTGAGCAGCGCGTGCGTTCTGGCCAGCGCCTGCAGCCTTCCCCCAAAGCTCGCTGCGAACTCGCCGGGACTCTTCGCCCGGTGAACAGTCTGGTTGGCGATCGACTGGACGGTCGCGAGCGTGTTCTTTACGCGATGATTGAGCTCGCTAATGAGAAGCTGCTGAAGCCTTTCGAACTGCTTGCGCTCGGTAATATCCCGGCCCACCTTCGAGGCGCCGACGATTTTGCCGGACTTATCGCGAATGGGTGACACGGTGACGGAAACATCGATCCGCCGGCCGCTCTTTGCGACGCGCACGGTTTCGAAATGATCGATGTGTTCGCCCCTGCGGAGCCGCGCCAGGATATCTTCCTCTTCCGCCCGAAGTTCGTTCGGCACGATGCGCGTGATATGCTGTCCAATTATTTCATCGGGCGTGTAGCCGAATATCCGCTGCGCCCCGGCGTTCCACGTCGTGATGATCCCGTCGAGAGTCTTGCT
>JAICLG010000396.1 GCA_025927515.1 Hyphomicrobium sp. | reverse complement strand
GCGCCGATGGGCGACAAAAGTCCGGAACAGCAGCTGCGCGATGGTGAATTGAAATTCGTTCTCCTCGGCGACAAGCTCGAGGGTAGCTGGGTTCTCGTGCGGATCAAGAACGATCGTGCTGGAAACAAGCGCACGAATTGGCTTTTGATCAAGCACCGGGACGAGACCGCGACGCCAGGAAAAGGCGACAGCATCTTGGCCAAGGATCGATCTACTGCCTCCAAGCGGACGATGGCTCAAATCGCTGCGGGCAAGGGCAACGCTCCCGAACCGTTCATCCTGCGACGGACATCCGCGGCGAAAGCCGACGCCGTCTGGAATTCGAACCGTGCTGAGGCCGCTGATCCGATTGAGAAACCCGATCCGCCGTTGCGGCGCATTCCGGTGCGCAAGGCGGCAAAGCGCAAATCGCGTGAAACGCAGAGCGGCGCGAATGCCGTTCTCGGCATCACGATCTCGAACCCGGACAAGGAGCTGTGGCCCGCGGAAGGGAAGTCCTCCGCGGTGACGAAGCTCGACCTTGCGCACTATCTCGAAGATGTCGGTCCGTGGATGTTGGAACACATCAAAGGCAGGCCATGCTCGGTCATACGCGCACCTGACGGCATCGGCGGCGAAACATTTTTCCAGCGGCATGCGATGCGCGGCATGTCGCCTGAAGTCGATCTCGTCCGTGTCTCGGGAGACCGCGAGCCTTATATCGAAATCAACAGCGTCGAAGGTGTTGTTGCGCTCGGGCAGATCGCGTCGCTCGAATTTCATCCCTGGAACTGCCAGCCGATGGAGCCCGACGTTCCCGGCAGGCTCGTCTTCGATCTCGATCCGGGACCGGACGTCGAATTCTCGCGCGTCGTCGAAGCGGCGGTAGAACTGCGCGAGCGACTAGAGAAAGTCGGCCTCGTTCCCTTCTGTAAAACGACCGGTGGCAAAGGCCTCCACGTCGTGACGCCGCTGAAGCCGCGGCGCGGCGACGGCATCGGATGGAAGGATGCCAAGGCGTTCGCCGGCGCACTTTGCCAGCAAATGGCAGACGATAATCCGCGTGCGTATCTCATCAAAATGACGAAGAAGCTACGCACGGGCCGTATCTTCCTCGATTATCTGCGCAACGACCGAATGGCGACGGCCGTTGCACCCTTGTCTCCGCGGGCTCGTCCCGGCGCGACCGTTTCGATGCCATTGACATGGAGCCAGGTCCGCAAAGACCTCGATCCGAAGCGCTTCACGGTCCACACGGCTCCGGCCCTTTTGAAGAAATCCAAAGCCTGGCAGGATTACTGCGACTCCGAGCGGGCGCTGCAGTCCGCGATCAAGACGCTGCTTAAGCAATGACCGCGGACGCCGGAGCTGGGACGAAGCCGCGTACGCCGAAACAGGCGAAGCGGACGACAAAGGCGAAGCCACGGCGCCGCCCGCCATCTGCAAGCGCGCTCGAGGGCGCCGTCAAAGCGCCCTTGCCGGATTTCGTCGAACCGTGCCTCGCAACACTCGTTGCTGCGCCGCCCATCGGCGACGAGTGGGTGCATGAGATCAAGTTCGACGGCTATCGGATTCAGGCGCGGATTGACGGCGACAACGTCAAGATGATCACACGCGGCGGGCTCGACTGGACGAAGCGGTTCGGAGACCTGCCCGCAGCGCTGCGCAAAGTCCATCGCGGCAAGGCCTTGATCGACTGTGAGCTGGTGGTCGAGGACGCGGGCGGCCATTCAAGCTTCTCGGAGCTGGCGACGGCTCTGAAAAGTGGTCGCCCTGATCGCTTCGTTCTGCAGTGTTTCGATCTTCTGCATCTCGACGGCTTCAATCTGATGCCCGCGCCCCTCCTCGCGCGCAAG
>JAICLG010000191.1 GCA_025927515.1 Hyphomicrobium sp. | reverse complement strand
CGGGAGAACCAGTCCTTCTCGTGCTTCCGGGCAGCCGGACGTCGGAAGTCATCAGGCTGATCGACGTTTTCGGCGAAGCGATCGGCCGGGTCGGCGCAAAGATGCCGCTTCAGGTCGTTATTCCGGCCGTACGGCATGTGCGGAGTCTGATTTCGGATAAGACCGCAGGCTGGGCGTCGCGACCGCATATCGTCGACGCGGGAACGTCCGATAAATACGCGGCGATGCGTCTTGCGCGTGCAGCGCTTGCCGCGTCCGGGACGGTGACGCTTGAGCTGGCGCTGGCGCGAACGCCGAGCGTCGTCGCCTATAAAGTCGACAAGCTGATCGCGAACCTGCGATTCCTCCTGAAGGTGCCGAGCGTCGTGCTCGCCAACCTCGTTCTCGGTAAGAACGTCTACCCGGAGTATCTGCAGGAAGCTTGCACGGCGGAAGCGCTCGCGAATGCGCTCATGCCGCTCCTTGGTGAAACGCAAGAAAGAGAGGCGCAGCTTCAGGCGCTCGCCCAAACACCGGAGAAAATGCGCCTTTCTTCATCCAGTCCGAGTGCCGCGGCAGCAGAAGCAGTGCTTGCGGTTGTCGCGGATCACGCAGCAGGGAAGTCGCGGCGCGGCGGTCCGACGTAGAGCTGGCGCGGACGTCCGATGCGCTGCTCGGGATCCTCGATCATTTCTTTCCACTGCGCGATCCAGCCGACGGTGCGGGCGACGGCGAAAAGAACCGTGAAAAGCTCGACCGGGAAGCCCATCGCGCGCAGCGTGATGCCGGAATAGAAGTCGATGTTCGGATAAAGCTTCTTTTCGATGAAATAATCGTCTTGCAGGGCGATGCGCTCCAACTCGAGCGCGATCTTGAGAAGCGGGTCATCGCCGTGGCCAAGAGCGTCCAACACCTCGTGACAGGTTTTCTGCATCACCTTGGCGCGCGGGTCGTAATTCTTGTAGACGCGGTGGCCGAAGCCCATCAGGCGGAAGCCCGAAGACTTGTCTTTGGCTTTTTTCACGAATTCGGGGATACGGTCGACCGAGCCGATCTCCTTCAGCATGTTCAGTGCGGCTTCGTTGGCGCCACCGTGCGCCGGACCCCAAAGACAAGCGATTCCCGAGGCGATGCAGGCGAACGGATTGGCGCCCGATGAACCTGCGAGGCGGACCGTCGATGTCGAAGCGTTTTGCTCGTGGTCGGCGTGCAGGATGAAGATGCGGTCGAGCGCGCGCGAGATGACCGGGTTGACGACATAAGGCTCGCACGGCACGGCAAAGCACATCTGCAGGAAGTTCGACGTGTAGTCGAGATCGTTCCGCGGATAGATGAAGGGCTGACCGATCGCGTATTTATAGGTCATCGCCGCGATGGTCGGCATCTTGGCGATCATGCGGTGGCTGGCGACTTCGCGCTGCTCCTGATCGGTGATGTCGGTCGAGTCGTGATAGAACGACGACAGCGCGCCGACGGTCCCCACCATGACCGCCATCGGATGCGCGTCACGGCGGTAGCCGGTGAAGAAACGCGTCATCTGCTCGTGAACCATCGTGTGGTTCGTGATGGTTTTGCGGAAGTTGATGAATTCGGCGTTGGTCGGCAGCTCGCCATAGAGCAGCAGATGGCAGACCGCTAGGAAGTTCGTGTTTTCCGCGAGCTGATCGATGGGGTAGCCGCGATAAAGCAGCTCGCCCTTGTCGCCGTCGATGTAGGTGATGGCGCTCTTGCAGTTGGCGGTCGACGTGAAGCCCGGATCGTAGGTGAAACAGCCCGTGTCCTTGTAAAGACTTGCGACGTCGACGACGTCGGGACCGATCGTTCCGGATCTCACCGCAAGTTCGACTTGCCTGTTGTCAATGGTCAGCGTTGCGCTCGGCTTTTTGCCATCGGGCGGTTTCGCCGGGTTGCTCTCGTGGATGTTCATAGTTTGCCACCTCGCCCCTGGATCAACGCCGATGCCCCGTGAGATTATTCTACTCTCGTTATCGGAGGCACCTCGCCGTAAGAACAATGCCCACCCTGTCGGTACGAGCATCAAAAAAGCGGTCGCACGCCTAGGGGTTTAGCGATTTTTTTGCGATGCGGCAACCGCCTCCGTTAACCAAAATAATCAGCGGCAGCTAGACGGCAGCCTCGGAAATTCGCGCGAGCGCTTCTTCGCGGCCGAGAACCTCCAAGACGTCGAATACGGGAGGAGAAACCGCGCGCCCTGTAAGGGCCGCGCGCAGCGGCTGAGCGATATTGCCGAGCTTCTTTCCGCTGGCCTCGGCATAAGATTTGATCCGGGTTTCCAGTTCCGACGCGTGCCAGTCGTTGTGTGAAATTTCGGAAAGGATTTGAAGCACGGCGGCGTTCGAAGCACGGCCTTCGGGACTCAGAAGTTTCGCAGCCTTGTCGTCGAGCTTGATCGGTCGCTCGGCGACAATATAGAGCGCGCCGCCGACGAGATCGGTGAGAGTCTTGGAACGCTCCTTCAAAGCCGGGATGGCGCGCACGAATTTGTTCCATCCTGCCGCAGCAAAGCGCGAAGCCAGATCATTGCCGGTCGCGACGTCCGGAAGCTGTCGCGAGACCTCGCGTGCGAGAGAAATGTCAGAACGTGGCGGCGCTTTCGGATCGGTCGCGGTGCTGGCGAGCGATTTGAAATCGAGATGCGGCAGCATTTCCTGCGCTTGGCGCGCCAGTTCATCGTCCGATGTGGCGCGAATGTAATGGCCGTTGAGATCGTCGAGTTTCTTGAAGTCGAGGCGCGCAGGACTCTTGTTGATGCCGTCGATGTCGAACCAGCCGATCAAATCCTCGGGGGAAATAATTTCGTCGTCGCCGTGGCTCCAGCCAAGACGCACGAGATAATTGCGCAGCGCTGAGGGCAGATAGCCCATGGCGCGGAATTCCTCGACGCCCTGCGCGCCGTGGCGTTTGGAGAGCTTGGCGCCGTCCGCGCCGTGAATCAGCGGCACATGGGCGAATTCCGGAACCGGCCAATCCATCGCCTGATACATCTGCGTTTGGCGTGCGGCGTTGGTCAGGTGATCGGCGCCGCGAATGACGTGCGTTACACCCATGTCGTGATCGTCGACGACGACGGCGAGATTGTACGTCGGGTTGCCGTCCGACCTCACGATGATGAGGTCATCGAGATCCTTGTTCGGAAAGACGACGCGCCCCTGGACGTGATCTTCAACGATGGTTTCGCCCTGGCGCGGCGCCTTGAGGCGCACGACCGGCTTCACGTCCGCCGGCGCTTCACTTGGACTGCGGTCGCGCCACGGCGATAGGAAGATCTGCGGCCGTCCCTCTGCCTTGGCCTTCTCGCGCGATGCATCGATCTCGGCGGGCGAGGCATAGCAATAGTAGGCGGCGCCGCGTTTCAGAAGCTCGTCGGCGATGGCGCGATGACGATCTGCCCTCGAGAACTGCGATACCGCTTCGCCATCCCATTCGAGCCCCAGCCATTTCAGGCCGTCGAGAATCGCCGCTATGGCCTGCTCGTTGTTGCGTTCGCGGTCCGTATCCTCGATGCGCAGCAGGAACTTGCCGTTTCGGCCCTTGGCGTAGAGCCAGTTGAAGAGCGCCGTGCGGGCGCCACCGATATGCAGGTAGCCCGTGGGCGACGGCGCAAACCGGACGACGGGCGCATTGGAAGTCGTGGTCTCTGCCATCGGACCTTTCACTTATTCTGCCATTGAGGGAATGCGGCTCCGCTCGTAGCATGCGGGCCTCGACAAGTTAAGGGGGCGGGGAACCCCACCTTCCAGCCACTCGCGATCGGTCACGGGCATGTCCGCAAACACGGGCGACCTCGACGCTGCGCTGATGGACGTGCCTTCGAGCGGGGCGCGCTGGGTGGTGCTCGCAATGGAGGCCGAGCGCGAGCAGCTTTTCCTGTGGGCGCCGGTATGTCTCGGCGCCGGCATTGCCGCCTATTTCGCGCTTCCGGTCGAGCCGCAGCTCATCATCGCTTTCGTTCCGCTGGTGCTGGCGCTCATCCTTCGCAGCGCGTGCGCGCGTGGATCGCTGGCCGCGACCGCAATGGCGGCGTTGATCATCGCCGGCATCGGCTTTGCCGACGCCAAGCTTCGTGTCGAGGCGGTGCGTGCGCCGGTTCTGGCGAAAACGATGCGCAATGCGGAGATTACCGGAACGGTCAAGCTCGCGGAGCATAAGGCGCCGCGCGGACAACGCCTGACGATCGCAAATCCGACGATCGCCGGGATCGCGCCGGAGAATACGCCGGCGGTCGTGCGCGTGCGGACGATGTCGTCGCAATCCGCGGCTCAACCGGGCGACCGCATTCGGCTCAAAGCGACGCTATCGCCGCCGGCCAAACCGGCGCTTCCGGGCGGCTTCGATTATGCGCGTACGGCGTGGTTCGACCAGGTTGGCGCGGTCGGGTACGCCTACGCACCGCCAACGATCGAAGCAGCCAACGTCGATGGCGGAACCCTGATGACGCGTTACCGCCGCGGCATCGAAAAGGTGCGCCAAGCCATTGCCGTTCGCATTCGTGCGGCATTGCCCGGCGAAACGGGCGAGATCGCGCTGGCGCTGATTACGGGCGAGCGTGGCGGGATCAGCGTCACGACCAACAACGCGTTCAAGAACTCCGGTCTCTTTCACATTCTGTCGATCTCCGGGCTGCACATGGTGATCGCGGCGGGCGCCGTCTTTTATTCGGTGCGGCTGCTGCTTGCCGCCATACCGTTTTTAGCCCTGACTCTGCCGATCAAAAAAATTGCGGCCGGCGTGGGCATAGTGGGGGCGCTCGGCTATCTCGCAATCTCCGGAGGCGAATTCGCGACGGTGCGTTCGGCGCTGATGATCCTGATCATTTTCGGCGCGGTGCTGATCGACCGCCCGGCGCTTGCCCTTCGCAACGTCGCGCTGGCTGCATTCCTGATTCTGGCGGTCTATCCGGAAAGCCTGCTCGATGCAGGATTCCAGATGTCCTTTGCCGCGGTCACGGCGCTGATCGCCTCGCACGAGCTTCTCGTCCGCGTTCTCGGGCGCAATTCGCGCCCGCATCCGGTCATGCATGTTTCTAAATTCTTCGGCGAGATCATCGCGTCGACGCTGATCGCGAGCGTCGCCGTGGCCCCCTTCGCTGCCTACAACTTCCATCAAAGCCAGCAGTACGCGGTGCTGGCGAACATGATCGCGATTCCGATCTGCAACATCGTCGTCATGCCCGCCGCGCTCGCTGCGATGGTGCTGATGCCGTTCGGGCTCGAAGTCATCGGACTGAAGCCCATGGGCTGGGGAATCGAAGGCATGACGTGGTGCGCCGATATCGTCGGCGCGCTGCCCGGCGCGGTCGGACATATCCCTGCGATCCCTGCGATCGCTTTTGTGTTGATGCTGTCAGGTGGCATTTGGTTGGCCTTGTGGCGTACGCGTGTGAGGTTGCTGGGCGCGAGCCTCATCGTGCTGGGCTTCATCACGACGCCGTGGATGGCGCGACCAGACGTTCTCATTGGGCAAAAGGGGACGCTGGTCGCCGTGCGGGATGCCTCGGGCAAGCTCTCGTCGTTGCCGGCGCATGGATCGAAATACGATCTCCAGCGCTGGCTCGAGTATGACGGCGACGGCCGGACGGCGCGCGACGCCCAGGGCGGCAGTGCGTTTTCGTGTGATGCAGTCGGGTGCATTGCGCGCGTCAAAGGCGCGACTGTCGCCGTTGCGCGCCATCCGGCAGCCATTGCCGACGATTGCCTCAACGCCGATATTTTGATTCTCGATGAGCCGAAGCCGTCCGACTGCGCGGTTCCAGGCACGGTGATCGACGTCTTCGACCGATGGCGAAACGGCGCCTACGCGCTCTATCTCGAT
>JAICLG010000041.1 GCA_025927515.1 Hyphomicrobium sp. | reverse complement strand
CTGCAACGTCTACACCCCTTAACTTTTTCGAGGTTAAGACGAGTCGGGGGCTGTGTCCAGGCAACGCAAAGCACACCGGCAGCCGTTGCGTGGCCCACCAGTGTCGTTGCGTCAGACGCTTCAATCGTAATGTGAGCCTCGCCCTTTCGCACATCGCTATTCAAGCTGTGCCGTGGCTCACACCAATTTGGTTACATGATTCGCTTTCGATATCGAAGTGCGAAAACCGCACAAATCCCGTTCCCACTTTGGTTCCCACTTTTGACTGTGGAACGGGGCATTTTGCGGCTCGCGCCGCTGATGCCGAAGAAGGAATGACACCAGCACATAATCCGCACGCACCTTTTGGGTGCCTAAAGAAATGCCTAAATGCGGTCGTCGGTGATGGCTTTTTGAAAGAAAAGACCAATTCGGCGCAGCACGGTTAAGTTTCGGAATCGCAACGAAAAAGTGGTCGCCTGTGGACGTCTGTGGAAGCAGCTTCGCTTCTCTCCTGAGGCACATATTTCCATTTTTTCTTGATTTGGCGCGATGGCGTGAGCGCCAGACGTACTCGCATTGTCCGTGATCTGAGATTTCGGGAACTTCTGTTTCTTGCTTTTCGTTAATGTCAAAAACGGAAGCGAGACCATGCGCATCGGACCGTCAAATATTCTCTTTCTCATTCCGGCCCTCATCATCGGGCCCGTGCTTCTGGCCGTGCTGATAATCCACGGGATCATTCTCGATCGGATTCACGTCGTGCGCCGCTGGTATCAGCAGCGGGTGGCGCGGCGCGGCGCGCGGATTGGCGGGCGGTCGCGCGTAGGCGCTTGCGCTGAGCGTCGGGCAATGACACCTAACGGTCATGCCCGACACATTCGAACGTAATCACATCACCGTCGACGATTTCCTGAAAGTCGACATCCGGATCGGTACGATCATCGCGGCCGAGCCGTTTCCACAGGCCCGCAAGCCGGCCATCAAGCTGACGATCGACTTCGGCTCAGACGTTGGCACGAAGCGATCGTCGGCTCAAATTACCAAGCATTATGATCCGGAGAGTCTCGTCGGCCGTCAGGTTCTAGCGGTCGTCAATTTCCCTCCGCGCCAGATCGGCCCCTTCATGTCGGAAGTTTTGACGCTCGGCGTCCCGGACGCGGATGGCAATGTCGTCCTGCTTCAGCCCTCGCTCACCGTACCCAACGGCGGCAAAATGTTTTAACGGAAGTGCATAGCAAAAGGGAAAACCGGGAGCGGGGCCGCTCCTGATCCCGCGCCGACGCCATTCGCGATGGCAGCTTGTATGTGAACTTACTGGTGAGCTTGCGCAGCCCGCCGCGCGACTTCTTCCTCGCTCACCTCGCCGGCGGCGATCAACGCATTGAGGCACCGAGACGACAGCTTTTCGCCGGCCGCCCGCATGCATTGACGAACCTCGGGACTGTTCGACGAATATTGACTGCACAGCGCGTGATAGTCGCTCGAACAGGCAAGCTTGACCCGCAGGCTGACAGCCCCGGCTCCGGTCGTACAAACGCCGCACACTAACGCCGCAGTAGCGGCCATGAGTGCACCCGACCGAAACCCAAACGCTGCTTTTCCCACGCGGCTTCGCATGTCGCTCTCCAGCCCCGGATGATAAGGTATTAACACACTGACAACGAATGATTTAACGAATGCTAACAGGCTTCGCCCGATCTACTAAAGAACAAACTGTCGCTTGGGCTAAAAGTTCTAAGTCGAGAAAAATTCTATTTGGCAGGCTGCTCTCAACTAGCGGTGCGTGCGATCGAGATTGACGGACTGATCGAGTCCCTTGGCTTCCGCAAGGTTCTTCACGCCAACGAAGTTTACCTCATCGAGATTGGCACGCGTGAAATCGGCGCCGGAGACGTCCGCCCCGGCAAAATCCGCGCGCGATAAATCAGCGTCGGTGAAGTTGGCACCGGTCAGATCGGCGCCTGTAAATTTCGCAAACCACAGCACGGTGCGCTGCATATTTGCATTGTGGAGGCGCGCCCCGGAGAAATTGCAGTATTTGAGAATATTTTTGTAGGCGGTCGACATGGTGCCTTCGCCGGGCCGCCCTTCGAGAGGGAAGAAATCGGCATCCGTAAGATCGGCACCGCGAAAATCAGAGCCCGAGAGTTCCGCTTGCACATGAACGCCCGTCAGGTTTGCCCCGGAAAAGCGGGGTGCGTCCGACGTCGAGTTCGACAAATCAGAATAAATTGTGGGTCTATAAATCGTCGCGTCGGTGAGATTTGCGCCGGACAGGTTCGCGCGGATCAACACCGAACGATCAAGACGCGTATGGGAGAGATCGACGCCGGACAAATTGGCGTCAGTGAAGTCGGTCCCATAAAAATCCGACCCCGCCAGATTGGCTGCTTTGAAATTGAGATTCGAGAGGTCGAGATAAACGAGGAACTTTCCGGAGAGATCGGGGCGCTCTCCCGCCTTCGCTTTATACAGCAATGAGGTGATCGTCCGGGCATCGACCTCGGCATGCATAGGCACCGGCGCAAGCGGCTGGTCCGCCGACGCGTCAGTCGCTGAAGCCCCGAAAATAGTGGCCGCGATCGCAACCATTCCAGCACGGAACATGCATGAAGGCATTCAGCACCTCGCAGTCCCCCTCATCGCCTGAACCCGCGGACCAAACGATACCCGGTTATGCCACGATCCGGAAGAATCCGCGCGCGCGCCGATTTGTCTCCGAAACAGCCCCGCAACGCCTTCGAAGCACCTTGGGCTCTTAGGACTGAGATTTGCGGCAGGCTGCGAAAAGATCGAGCGCGGGATCGTAAACGCGGGTCTTGACGTCCATGAGACCAAGCACGGAATGAAAAAGATTATCCTGGCTTACTCTTTCAGACGTGTTCTTCACGAGACATCCGTGATCGATGCCTGTCGATTCGAGCATCGAGGGCGACAACCACACGACCATTGGAACGTGGATCTGCGCCTCGGGCGCGATGGCATAGGGCATGCCGTGAAGGTACATATTATTTTCGCCAAGGCTTTCGCCGTGGTCGGAGACATAGAGCATCCCCGCATCGACGCCGTGGCTGGCCGCTCCCGATAACACCTGGATCAGCCGTGCAAGAACATGATCGGTATAGACGATCGAGTTGTCGTAGGCGTTGATGATGTCTTTGACTTCGCAATGACTGAACTCCGCCACCTTGCACGCAGGCTTGAACAGTTCATAGCTCGCCGGATAGCGTTTCCAGTATGCAGGCCCGTGGCTTCCCATCATATGCAGCACGATAACGGTGTCGCGATCGAGTTTTGCGATACGGTCGTCCAGCCCATCGACGAGCACATCGTCGAAATTCTCGCTACTAGGATAAAACGTCGGCACCTTATGGCCGGTCAGCGTTTCGGTCGGAATACGGGCGCAAACGCCCTTGCACCCCGCTTGGTTCTCTCGCCAAAGGACGCCAATACCGACGCGCTTCAGAATGTCGAGCAGGTTTTGCTGAGACGCAGCTTTGGCATTCGTGAATTTGGCTTTGCCCAAACCTGAAAACATGCACGGCACCGACTGCGCGGTGTCCGTTCCGCAGGAGAACGCATGCGGATAATTGACGAGATCCTTGACTTTGGACAGTTCAGGATCGGTCGGCCTGTCATAACCGTTGAGCGAGAAATGATCCCAGCGTGCCGTTTCGCCGACAACGACCACGAAAAGCTTCTTGTGCGTGCCTGATCCGGCCCCGCGGCTCGCGTCCTCGCCATAAGGCAAAAGAATCTTGCCGGCGTCTGCCACATCTCGTTTGCGAACGTAACGCGCCAGCGCCGAAATGTAGTTGAACGGCGTCAGTGTCATCTTCAATTCGGTGTGCGCGCGAAAGAGCGACAGAAAATTGCCCCACACCGGAAACACAGCGAGAGCGAATAGGACGAACGCGACGCCGGCCCATTTCAGTTTCGCGATCGCCTCGTGCTTGAACGTCCGCGGCGTCCACGGAACGATGCAGAAGAGAATTGCCGGCAGAAAACCCAAGAGCCCGATATAAGCGATCAACTTGAAGGTGATGAGATCGCCGGTTTCGCGCGTATCCGTTTCAAAGATGTTGCGCACCATGTTGGTGTCGATGACGACGCCGTATTCGTTCATGAAGTAGCTGGCGGCGGCCGTCGCGGGTAGCAGGATCAGGATCGCGATGCGAATTACGGGCTTCAGCGAGAATGCGAGCGTAATGAGATAAGCCGCGAGCACGATCGCGATGAACATCGCCGCCAGGAACCACCAGTCTCCAAGGTCCCGAGGGGCGACGACGCTATAGACTTTGCGCCAGAATGGCTGATTAAGAACCAGCGCGATGTACAGCGCCAAGACGAGCGTTAGAATCTCGGGACGACGGGGCTTGAACACGCTGGTCCTGCCTGCTTTGTTGATGCGGAATGGAGTCGTGCCCGTCGACTCCTTGATAGCGCAGCATCAACGTCAGGCTACGGGCCACGTCAAGCAGCATTTCGACGGCGGGACGCCTCAACTAACCGTTCAAGTGTCGCTTCCGTCGAACGATCCAGCCTGCCATCAACACGTCGCGGCCTAAAATGTAACTGAAACGCAGTGAGAACTTTTTCGGTATTCTCGTCGAGAACGCCTGTCGGCTCAACATTGTAGCCATAGGCGGCAAGATAGCCCTGCGCCCGAGCGATGGCGGGATCGCAATCACCGCGGCCCAAACCGGGATCATCCAGACGCACGAATGACGGACGCACCCAGAAACCCAGCCCGGCTTTCGCCAAGTGCATCCAACTGAACTTCTCACCCGGATCGATCTTACGACCTGGCGCGACATCCGAATGCGCGAGAACCGCATCGGCCGCCATCGCATGCCGGCGTGTAATATCTTTGCCGAGCGCGATCACGGCGTCCATTTGGGCGCGAGGGAAATCCGGATATCCATCCTGATGACCGGGGTTCTGAATTTCAATGCCGATCGAATGCGAATTGATGTCGGTTTCCCCGCGCCAATACGAAGCTCCGGCATGCCAGGCGCGCAATTCTTCGGGAACAAGTTGCGTAATCTCACCCGCCTCGTCGATGACGTAATGACACGAGACGCCGCTCTCGGCGCGCGACAGCCAATCGATCGCTTTCGCTGCCGAAGACATGCCGGTGTAATGCAGAATGAGGAGCGACGGCTTGATGCCGTCGCGCCTCGGTTCCTTGTTTTCGGCGGGATGAACTGCGCTGACGAGACGACTATCCGCCGTGAACGTCACTGGCTCGGTTCCAGCGCGCGTTCGGCGCGCAGGCCTCGGTCGGCGAGGATCGCTTCGTAGGCGGCGGTGATCGCGGCAAGCCTGCGTTCGGCGCCTGCGAGAAATTCCGGAGGCACGCCTTTGGCAACGAGCGCATCGGGATGATGACTCTTTACGAGATCCCGATAGCGACCTTTGATTTCCTTGTCAGTCGCCGACGGGGAGACGTTCAACACGTCGTAGGGACTGTCGGCATCGATGACAAAGCCTCGCCGCAAGCAACGAAATTCACATTGCGACAACCCGAGAATTTCCGCGACGTGCGCCAGATACCGATCCTCGTCTGGATGCAGAACACCGTCGGCGCTCGCAACATGGAACAGGCATTCGAGCACCGAAATTTTGAGTTCCGGCTGGCCTTCGAGCAGACGCGCAACCTGCGCCGCGTAAACTTCGTATCCGGCGACGTCTTGGCTTGCGAGCTGGAAAAGCCGGCGAACATGCGCACGTTCCGATTCCGGCACGTCGAACTGTCGTTCGAAGGCTCGGGCTTCGACCGGCAGCGAAACGCCGTCGGCTTTGCTCATCTTGGCGGCGAGCGCCACGACCGCGATCGTGAAAGCCACGCGCGATTGTGCCGGCGTTCGCGCGGTGTCAAAACCGAACGATTCCTTCAGATGCTCGAGAGCCGTCCGCAACCCGCCGTTATAGGTCGCAGTCATCGCATTTTTGAGAAATTGAAAACCCATTGTCCGACCGCACCCGTCCGCTTTGACCGCGATTATAAACCGGCGTCACCGCGGATTAAAGCATAGGCGAGGTCGTGAGCGACTTCCCCTAAAATAACGGCAACCTTACCGTCAAAACGGAAATACCAGGTATGCCGTGCGGCGCGGTAAGGCTATCGGCCGCTCGCATAAACGCGCAATTTGTCATGAATTCCGCGGACCGCCCGCACGCCGCGCCCTGAGGAAATTCTCAAAATCGGCGGCATCCGCCCTGTCCTTCAATTTGGCGAGGAAGGCGCGAAAGTCTTTCGCCTCCTCCTCGAGCTTTCGCAGGCTCGCGCGCCGATAGTCATCGAAGGCAGAACTGTCGCTATCACGGGATCGTGGAACGTCGAAGCGGCGGCCTGAGCGCGACGGCTGCCATCGAGAACGGAATTTCCAGACGCGGAAAAACCCGCTGAACAAGCCTCGTCCGAACAGGAGGGACCCCGCGGCGAACATAAGCGCCAGGATGAACAGCAGGCGTAGCGCAGCACCCACCGCAAACACAGCGGCCCATAACGCAAAGAGAGGCACCAACAGCAGAAGCAGCATCAAAATGAGAAGGCGCATCGGCTGGTCTCCATCGACTCCAATCGGTCAACAAATTGGGCGCTAAATAATGAGGCGACCACCACGGCCGCCTCACGCACCTGTTCTAGATTTCAAGCCGCGGTTTCGCCTGTCGCCGGTCTTTCGCGACGCTCGGCCATGAACTGATCGAATTCCGATTTATCCTTGGCCTGCCGCAGACGTTCGAGGAACGAGCGGAACTCGCGCTCCTCCTCCTCGAGCCGTTTCAGCGTCGCCTCGCGATAATCGTCGAAAGCTTTGTTGCCGCTTGAATAGGCGCCGCGCGCGAAATTGCGTATCTCGCCTTCGACGCAAGAACGCGCCCGCCCGAAACGTTCTGCGAAACGGCTTTCCCACCGTCCGCGTCCACCGCCATGCCATCCGCAAGTCATGCGTCCACTCCAAAGCATATAGGCCAAGATGGTGAGCCCAACCGGCCAGAAAAGAACGAAACCAAGGACCATCACGGCGATCCATGCGGACTTGCCGAAATCGTCTAGGGTTTCAACCACTTGTGCCATCACCACCCTCTCCTCGGTTCAGGATGTAAATGTATTTTACATTCACATAAGTGGGACGGCAAGGATGGAGTTCAAGTGATCGGGTGAGGAAAATTCGAGTAGCCCAGGAAATGCGCAGTCAAGCGGGCTTCGACCGCGCGCCCAACCCGTCCAGATAGATCAGCACGGCCGCGTCGAGCAGGTCTTCCGGGCTCATCGGGATCGGCCGCCGCGCTTCGTCCCCGCGCGCGAACAACGATGCGATCCCATGCGCCTCGGCCCAGATGTGCAAGGCCATCATCATTACCGGCGGACGCTTTCCGTCGGGCATCGTCGCGATCAGCGCCGCGCAGGCGTCCCTGAGCACATTGAAGGCGCGGTCGCCCGCGACGTGCAAATCCGGGAACGCCTGGAACGACAATCCCGATTCGAACATCGCCGAATACTGCGCCGGCTCCGTGCGCGCGAAATCGAGATAGGCGCGCCCCACGCGCTCGAACGCCTTGAACGGATCGGGCGTGCCACCTGCCCACGCCTGTGTCAGCTTCGCCTCGAAAGCTTCGAACGCCCGCCGCGCCACGTCGGCCATGAGCGCGTCGCGGTCGCGATAATGCCGGTAGGGCGCCGCCGGGCTGACGCCCGCAGCCCGCGCCGCTTCGGCGAACGTAAATCCTGCCGGACCTTTCGCAGCAATGAGATCCAGCGCCGCCTTCATCAGGGCTTCGCGGAGATTCCCGTGATGATAGCCGCGCCGCGCACCAGGCGGTGAATCGTGGTCCCAGGTCATGGATCGCTTCTAGCGGATTTGTCGCGTCTCTGCACGCCGATGCGGGGTCGCGCCCGCCCCGCCGTTATTTGCAGATGTGCTTCAACCCATCGCGGCCATGATGCGCAAGGTCGAGATGGAAATGGTTTCGATGGAGGCTGTTGTAGTTCGGCCCAAGCACGGTCGTGAAATATTCGCACGAGCCGTCATGAACGCGGCGCAGAAACGCCTGCTCGCGGTCCGAGCCGTTCCAATCGCGAAGCACGCTGATCGTCTCGCCGTTGGATAGTTTGAACCCGCCGATGTCGACGGCGTTGGCATATGCGTGCTCGGAAATTTGTGCGCCGTCGACGCTGTTCATCGGCCGGCACGAATAGGAAGCGAGTATCTTCAGCCCGACGAGCTCCTGCCGGAAATAGTACCGCGCCGCCGGTTCGACGACATCTTTGACCCAGCTGTTGATCTGCGGTATCATTGGGCAACGGAGTGACGCGGGAGGCTCCAGCGCCACGCGCCCGTTGTCGGCTGCCGACATTTCAAAGGGAATTTCAGCGCCGCAGACGCTCGGTCCACCAAGCGCCGATCGCCTATGAACAAACGCCGTCTGATGCACGACTCCGGAGGCCAGACACGCGCGCTCTTCGGGCGATCGCCACGGATCGTTTTTGACGACGAAGTCCGGCCCTGAGGTGCCGCAGCCTGACAGCAAAGCAGGCCCCGACAAAAGAACGGCCAGTGAAGCGAATACGCGGGAACGACGCAAAACCATGACGGGTCGAGTAAACGGAAGTAACGTTAATCAAGGGTAAAGAAGTGCCCGCCGACACGGCAAATCCCTTTGTTTTCAGCCTGATTTTAGCTCTCGGTACGTCAACCCCAAGGCAATGAAGAACCGATGCGCTGCGCAACCGACATGTTGCCCGTCAATCACAGAACGCGGCGAACGCCAAAATTATGCTGCCTTACTCGATCCTGACATGCGCCTGAAATCCAGCTGTCATTGAACACAGCTATTGGGCTTGTGCTCCAGGAGGTGCTGGCCGGCTCGAACACGTTCTGCGTACGAGACTGGAATGCGCCGTTCTCGCGTTTTCGATCGGAAGTGTGCCGCGTACCGATCCGACGCCTGGAGTGATGTGGAAACGAGAAGCACTCGCGAGGCATTCCCGCCTCGCGGGCGTGTGCCCTGGCGTACTCGGATGTCCGGCAATGGCATCCCCACAGGAAACCGGTTCATCGGGTCGTCAGGGTTGCCGTCAACCAGACAGCATCAGGCGCTTTCGAGGAACGACAACACCTCCGCTTTGAATGTCCGGTCGCTGACGGCCCGATTGTGATCCCGGCCCGCAATCGTGAATGCCCGCGCACCGGGGTTCAACTTTGCAAGCTCCTCCGCCGAACCTCCGATGACGTCGGTCTCGCCCACCGCGATTAAAACAGGAGCGGTGATCGACGACACCATTTCGGCGGTGATCGGCGCCCGCGACGAACGTATGCAAGCGGCAAGCGCTCGGAGATCGCTCTTTGTCTGCTCTGCAAACGCCCGGAATGTCCGCGCGGCAGGATTGGTGACCTCATCGATGCTTTGCGCTTCAAGCGCTCGCGCGATCGGCCCCGTTCCTGCCATTCCGCGTACCATGTTGATCCCAAGGCCGCCGAAAACGAGGTGATCGACTCGATCCGGATGTGCCAGAGTCAAAAACGCCGCGATGCGCGCGCCCATGGAATATCCGATGACATGCGCACGCGGGATTCCGAGATGGTCGAGAAGGCGGCGGCCGTCTTCCGCCATCAAGGGCGCACCGTAATCGGTCAATTCATAAAGCTTCTGACTTTGCCCGTGGCCGCGATTGTCGAAAGCGATGACACGGTGTCCCGCCTTGCCAAGGAAATCGACCCAGCCCGTATTGACCCAGTTCGTCTGCACGTTGGAAGCGAAACCATGAATCAGCAGAACCGGCAGCTTCTCCGTGCCGGTTTCCGTATCCAGATAGGCGATATCCACACCGTCGCTGTCAAACTGCTTCATACCGTCTCCTGCCCAAAGAAAGGCCCGCTTCCCCTACCATCCTTGTCGCATCGAAGGTATGGTGCGCCCCGCAAATCGCTGAATCCGCAAAAAGGGCGTCGCATGGCCGGAGCACTGATCCCTCATTTTGCCAACGATGCCGGTGCCGAGCGCATCTTCGTTGGCGTCAAAGAGTTCAACTGCATGGGCGCCCGCGCGCCGTTCGATCACCCCCACATCTATCTCGATATGGGACAGGATGCCCAGATCCTCTGCCCCTATTGCTCGACGCTTTACATCTATGACCCGCGTCTCGCGGCGGACGAGAGCGATCCGAAAGGCAGTCTCGTTTCCGACGCCGCTTGAGCCAATGAATTTCCGTGCCTTCCAGATCTGGCGCGTTGGCTGATGGCCGGAAAACGATCGAGCGTCGTGATCGCCGGCGGTGGAATCGGCGGCATTGCTACCGCGCTCGCACTCGCCAAGTATGATATCGAATCGCAGGTTTACGAACGTCGCGCCGGGTTTCCTGAAGAAGGCGCCGGCATCCAGATCGGACCCAACGGCACGCGCATTCTGAGTGACCTCGGCGTTGCCGACGTGCTGCGGGCCCACGCCGCCGTTCCCGATGCGCTCAGCGCGCGCGATGGCTCGACCGGCCAAGAGTTGACCCGCTTGCCCCTCGGGACCTGGATCGCCGAGAGGCATGGCTCTCCCTATTGGACCGCACACAGAAAGGATCTTCACAACGCACTTCGCATGCGTGCCGAAGCCGATCCTCGGATCACGCTGAAATGCGGCTGCGAAATCGTATCGTTCGTCAACGAAGCTGATGGCATCCGCGCCATCGACGCGGCGGGTGACGTCATCGAAGGGCAGGCGCTGGTCTGTGCTGACGGCCTCTGGTCAGATCTCCGCAAGAAGATGGGCGCAAGCGGCGTTCCACAACCCGTCGGCAAGACAGCCTTCCGCAGCGTTACACCGGCCTCTGACCTTCCTCCGGAACTTACGCCCAATGCGGTCCACATCTGGCTCGCGCCAGGCGCTCACGTCGTCCATTATCCCGTGAACGCAGGACGGGATATCGCCCTCGTCGTTATCACTGACGATACATCACGCGAAGCTGGATGGGAGCGCCCGGCGTTGGCCCAAACCGTACAAGACAGCGTTCGCAGCTTTTCCATGCCGCTGCAGGATCTGGTCGCGAAAGCACAGGATTGGCGGCGTTGGTCGCTCTATGCCATGCCACCGCTCCAACATTGGTCGGTCGGACGCGCGACTTTGCTTGGCGACGCCGCGCATCCCGTCTTGCCATTCCTCGCCCAAGGAGCGGTGCTCGCACTCGAAGACGCGAAGATGTTGGCCTGCTGTCTCGCCGGTGAACGCCATGACGTCGCGACCGCTCTCAAGAATTACGAGCACGCCCGCTGGCGGCGTGCCAAGCGCGTCGCCGAGACTTCGCGGCGTAATGGCCGTATCTATCATATGAGCGGAGCTCTTGCCCTCGCACGCAACGCTACGATGCGCCTCACGCGGCCAGCACGCATGATGGTGGGCTTCGACTGGCTCTATGGCTGGAGGCTCTGACAATGCTGCGCAGACTCTGCTCGCGCCGGTCGCGCCGCACCGACCATGTGACGCTCGGAGTCCAAGGCGTCGTGATCGATGAAGCCTCGCGCGTCCTGCTCGTTCGTCACGGCTACCGGCCCGGCTGGCACTTTCCCGGCGGAGGTGTCGAGCGAGGCGAAAAAATTGACCACGCCTTAAGCCGGGAACTCGACGAGGAAGCCGGTGTGCACCTCCTGAAGTCCGCGCAGCTCTTCGGCATTTACACGAATTTCGAGGCATTTCCGGGCGATCACATCGCCCTTTTCCTTGTTCGGCACTGGCGGCATGGTCGCATTCCGCGTCCGAATGCCGAAATCATCAGACAGCGGTTCTACACTCTCGACGACATTCCGCAAAACGCGACTCCGGGCACCAAGCGGCGTCTCCGCGAAATATTCGGCGACACCGAGCGCACATGGGCCTGGTAAGCGATGCGAAGCTGCCTTCCGCCGCGGACGGAAGCGCACTAAGACATCCGTAGCAGGGCCCACTTGGCAACAAATAGAGACGATGGAAATCATAAGCGGCATGGTCGGCAGCTTTCTCGTCGCGCTGTCGGCATTGTTTTCAATCGTCAATCCGATCGGGGGCGCGCTGATCTACAGCCAGGTCACGCTTGGCCGTCCTCACCCCGAGAGAGTGGCGCTCGCCTATCGCGTGGCGTTTTATTCCGCCGTCGTGATGTTGTCCGCGTTGTGGATCGGCGCCACGCTCATGAACTTCTTCGGCGTCAGCATTGATGCGCTTCGCGTCGCGGGCGGGCTTGTCGTCGCCGCCAGCGCCTGGGGAATGCTCAATGATCCGAAAGAGAGAGAAGATCGCAAACAGGACCACGCCTCAGCTGCCGCGTTGGGCAGCGATGTTGCATTCTTTCCGTTGACAATGCCGTTTACCACCGGCCCCGGCACGATCTCCGTCGCGATTGCGCTTAGCGCCAGCCGCCCTTCGGCAGCCAACGAATTGCTGCCGTTCTACGCCGGGGCATCCGGAGCCGCCATAGCGGTCGCGTTCGTGATCGCCATCTGCTACGCATCGGCAGACCGCCTCGTCGCCTTGCTCGGTCCGGTGCGCGCGCGAATCCTGACACGGCTTTCGGCGTTCCTCCTTCTCTGCATCGGAGTGCAAATTTTGATCTCCGGCGTGCAGGGAGCGCTATCGACGACGCTCGCACACCGATAGTCCCGTCTTTGCGCAGCAAAGAAAAAGAAGCCGAAGCCGCGCGCGAGCGCGAGCGCCGCGCGAAGATCGTCGCCGCCGAAGGCGAGTTCCAGGCGGCCATTCGGTTGGGCGAAGCAGCCGATATCATCACGGCCCATCCCGTGGCGCTACAGCTCCGAACGCTCCAGACAATGGTCGAGATCGCAACTGAAAAGAACTCGACCATACTCTTCCCGGCCCAGTTCATGACGACGGTGCACGACGTACTGACGACGGTGCGACGGGATGCAGAGTCGAAATAGATTGCCGCTTCCCGAAGCGATCACCACCAGTTGAAGAACGTCGGACCGTTTCGATATCGGCGTTCGTAACGATCATAACGGTCATACCGATCGCCACGGCTATCATAATAATCGTAATATCCGTCGCGCCCATAGGGCGCCGACTTGCGCGGCCGCTTCTTGAGAGCGCCCTGCGGCTCGGTGCTGATCACCACGACGAAATCAGTCGCCTTGCCGGTCTCCTTGCTCAGCGGCTCATCCGAAACGATGAGGGAGGAACCGGGCCAGACGTAGCCCGAAATGCGCGACGCGACGTCGGGCGGAATGGTAATGCGGTCGAGAGCGGCCGAAGCTTCCTTCGCGTCGGTCTGCGGCGCGTCATAATCGATGTCTGCGCGGCGGCGTTTTTGGTACGAGGCGGGATCGTCATCCTCGGCCGACCTCCGGGCAATCGAAACCACCTGCCAACGCAGATCCTTGCCCTGATCCTTGTATGAGACCGCAGTGAAGACATGCGTGCCAATGGGATCGTCGGGCTCTGAAATCGTAATGGGCGCATCGAATACCGGTTCGTTGCCCTGGCGCACGTAGAGTCGCTGCGTTTTGCGGCTGATGAACATCGAAAGCGGAAGCGTTTTCCACTTTGCCTTCTGCATCGCAGCGACGAATGGTGCCTTGACCGCGTCGGCCTTCTTCCATTCCTCGGTCGCCGCCGCCAGTTCTTTCTCGGCCTTCTCGACGTCGGCCTTGGCCGCATCGTACTTGTCGCCGATGACCTTGGCCTTGGCGGCCGCCTTCGCCTTTGCCTCCTCCGCTTTTTTCTGCGTGGCCGGTTTTTTTGCGGCAAGGAGCCTTTGATCGGCTCGCGTCACCACTTTGTCCGCTTTTTTCTTGGCAGCCTCCAGTCGACCCAGGGCCTTCGCCGCAATTTTACGCGCCGCCGCTTTATCATCGACGACCGCCTTCAGATCGTCGGCTTGCGAAATCGCGGTTTGGGCTTCGAGGCTCTTTTCCGATGCAATCGTTTTGAGCGCCTGCATCTGTGCGGCGCGCGCTGGCCAATTCGAAACGTCTGGTTCGAACGCGCCGCGCTGGCCTTGATCCGTAACGTCGTTCTCAAATGTTGCAGGAACGGCAACAGCCGCCTCGCCTGCGGGGAGCGGCTTGGGTAGAAGCGGATGCGAGATCGGAGCCGGAGCTGTATCGTCGTGCGCGACGACCACGCGCAGCCCCAAGCGCGTCAACGGAAAGAGTTGCTGCGCGAATTCATACGGCATGCGTATGCAGCCATGCGAGGCCGGATATCCCGGTAATGCACCGGCATGGAGCGCGATGCCAGACCACGTAATCCGCTGCATGAACGGCATCGACGCGTCGTCATAGATATTGGAGTAATGCTCTTCCTGCTTCTGCAACACGCTAAAGACGCCGACAGGTGTTTCGTAACCCGTCTGGCCGGTCGAAACGCGGGCATGCAGAGCTTCACCCTTGGCGTCGTAGACCGAAACACGCTGATCCTTGATCGAAACGACGGCGATAACCGGAGGACCGGACAACGAGGATTGGACGATCTCATCGTCACCTGCGTCGCGCAGGCGATTACGTGCCTCTGCGCTATCCGCGAAGCTATTCGCAGCCAAGACAACCAGGATTGTACTGGCAAAGTTTCTTGCGCACGCCAGTGCAGATACGCTGAACATTTTAAACGCCCTACAGCCGGTGTTTTCGGGAAAGCCCCCGACGACCTTGCCCTAATCTATATTATTTTTATGCCAATTTCACGCTTCAGCCATGTGATGCCGGCGGCGATGGCACGAAACCACCAAATCTTGCCGGAAACGCGGCTTTGACACCATCAAGAGTAGGCAGAGCACGTGAAGCGTCGGTTAAATTTGCCCGATTTTGGCGCGGAATCCGTCGCTCGTTTCACGATGCCGTCGGCGTAGCCGGCATAGAAGTCTCGGCAAATGGGCAGCGAGGCATATCG
>JAICLG010000374.1 GCA_025927515.1 Hyphomicrobium sp. | reverse complement strand
GGCGTTGGCCAAGGCGATGGAAATCCGCCCCGGCTCGACCGCGACCAACATCATGCTGCCGAGCAAGAACTCGAGCCATGCATTCCTGGCTGCGGGCCTGAAGATCCGCGACCAGGTGATCGCTCTCGGATTGCCGAACCCGTAGTCCGGTCTGAGCGTCCCGTCATCGGCGCGCGCAGAACAGGAACGACCGCCCGCCGCGGGCGGCCGTCCCTGGAATCATGCGCTCAGCGCCAGCCGGACTGCTTGTCGCAGGCCTTCCGTTCCGTGGGGTGCGATTTTTCCCACTGCGTGATGGACTGCTTTTCATTGTCGTCCATCTTCTCGTTCATGCACACACAATAGGCCCGAACAATCGGCGGTGTTCCGCCGGGCTCGCCCTTGTTATCGGCGATGCACTGGTTGATCCATTTCAGATCGTCGGCATTCATGTTCTGCGCCGGTGCAGCCATCGGGATCAAACAAGCGCCCAGCAGCAGCAGTCCTGCCAGAGTTTTCATAGACAGCCTCCTTTTGATGCGCTGCGTCACATCTTCGGAATCTCAAACACGACGCAAACGTGCGGCGGTATCACCGCACGGGCGCGGGCATTGAGGCATGTGGGCTCGCTTCGGTCCTGAGTCGGCGCCGCCAATACCCTGATATTTTTCTGAAATTGTCGCCGATCGATGCGATCAGGGCGCTCTTCGCTCGCATCGACAGAGAGGTCTCCGCCAGCGGCGTGATGGCCGCCGGCGCCGCCGGCGCGCGTATCCGCTAACGATTCAACGCCATCGCGGCGTGCGCTCCGCGGACAGAGCGTGTGCCGTCAATTGAATTTCTTCGCGACGGTCAACACGAAAAGCGTGACCATCGCGGTGTTGTAGGCGAACACCGAGGTCCGAGCTTTGAATTTTATGGCGGTCCGGGCCTCGGGAATGTCGTAGTTGATGACACCGCCGAGGCTGAGCACTTCCGACCGCCGCCCGTCGGGCGCAACGACAACCCCACCGCGCGTATCGTCGGCGAACTGCCGGAGGTAGTAGCCGGTCACGCCGACCTGCCAACGCCCGATATGCTCGGAAACTGCGAAGTCGACGTCCAGATTCCTGCCGCTGACATAATCGGTCGCCGGATTCCGCGCGTAATTGTTCAGATAGATCTTGCTGCTGAACTCGGTGCCCTCCAGGAGAAGCGGCGGCGTCGTATACGTGAAAGCAATCCACGGCGCGACGTCGACGATATTGCTGCCGACCGTGACGCCGTTGCTGGCCTGGATATGCGAGTCGTAGAGACCTGTGGGAAGCACGGCACCGACGCCGGTGCCGATCGCGAGACCTTCTCTGATAGGAAGAGCGCCGCTCTCGCGAGACGGACGCGTGAATCCGAAAAAGCGGGACCATGAGGTCTCGACGTACATGTCGCCGAAGCCCGTTCGGCAAGTCGCCGGACTCGCGGATTTAATTTGCCCACAGAGAGATCCGACGCCGGCCACGCCCAGAAACCCGACCGAGCCGTCGAACAATTTGAAGCTTGGTACGAACAACACGGCAGCGCCGACTGCCCTCGCCTCGATGCCAACCGCGTCGAGCCCTGCCCGGGTTTGTCCTGCGCCATCGCGGAGTTGATATGCCGATGCGGCGCTCGTGATCAGAGCGCCATATACACCAGGGGGCGGCAAGAATGCCGATCGGATGTCGGTTCCGCCGATGGGACCAGCAACAGTCGTACCTTCAGCGGCCCACGACGCCGTGCAGCCCAAGAGCCCGCATAGTGCAAGAGCGAGCCGCACGCATTTCACGATCTGAACCATTCCATGGGCATCCAAGCAAACGAGGGATGCGGTGACAAGAGCGGGCCGGAGCGATTCGATCGACGCGTCGTGTTTGCACAAGTCATTATCGTCACGGATCGCGCCTTCGATGGCGCGACACGTGAGCGAATGATTGTCTCTCCCGGAGAGAGTGCTCGCCGGCCGGCACCGCAGAGCCCATTGCGATCAGGGCGCTGGGCTTGGGTCAGACATGAAGGAAATCGACCGAGCGGAACGACAATCAGTACGACGCGAGGATATGGGCGTAGCGCATTTAGCGGGATTGACTCAGGATTCCGGCGGACTTCGCCCATCCATCATCGATGCCACGGCGAAGCGGCAGTCCAGCGCCTTTCGCGCTTTGCTCATTGGTTTGCAACAGGTTACGGAGCTCTAGTGGCGCCGACAGCAGAGACGATGTCAAGCCGTCTTCTGCTCGGCCAGCCCTAGCTCACGGATACTTTGATCGCGCATCATGAACTTCTGCACCTTTCCGGTCACCGTCATCGGGAAGGCATCGACGAAGCGGATATAGCGCG
>JAICLG010000234.1 GCA_025927515.1 Hyphomicrobium sp. | reverse complement strand
CTTGGCATCGTTGGTGCCGCCGTAGCGGATGCGCAGGAAATCGGCGAGCTTGTTTGGCGCTAGTTCGTCGATGCCTTGTCGTCGGTACGCATCGAGCACGTACTCGAGGAACGAGCGCATTTCCCGTTCGTAACCGGCGAGACGCGTCGACTGGACATTCTCGACGCGTGCCGCGCGTGACAGCGGCGCCAGTGTGAATCGCACGTAGCCAAGCACGTCGAAAATGTCGCTGTCCGGCGCATCGATCAGCCGCTGCATGTCTTCCAGGCGATCCTCGTCGTAACCCATTTCGGCCAGCCGCTGGATGAAGGCAATGCGGCGCTCGGGATCGCTCCACACTTTGCGCAGTTCGTCCTCGCTCGTCACCAGCGCGCCGAGATCACCGAATAATTGCTGCATGAATTCGGCGGCGGTGATCGGCCTTCCGTCATGGGACCAGTAGCTGGTGTTCGCGAGGTAACGGATCTGGCGTTCCTTGCCGTCGGCCAGCTTGACGATGATCTTCGGCGTAGCTGGCGGCGGATCGTCATCGATGCCGCCGGGCGGTTCGGGATCGGGCGGCGGCTCACGCGGTTTGCGCGGTCCACCCGGCGGATCCGGCGGCAGCGGTTCGCCGTCCCACTCCGGATCCTTGAAGTGTTCCGATGCACCGACGAAATCGTAGATCGTGAAAAAGTACTTGCCGTCAAAGACGCGCGTGCCGCGCCCGATGATCTGCTTGAACTCGATCATCGACTTGATCGGCCGCATCAGCACGATGTTGCGGATGTTCAGCGCGTTGACCCCGGTGGACAGCTTCTGCGACGTAGTTAGGATCGTCGGCAAGCTCTTTTCGTTGTCCTGAAAATCGCGCAGATGCTTTTCGCCGCGTTCCCCATCATTGGCAGTCACCCGCACGCAATAATCCGGATCCGGATTGGATTTGACCTGGTTGATCCAGTCGCGCACCCGCGCCGCGTGCTCCTGCGTCGCGCAAAACACCAGCGTCTTCTGCCTCTGATCGATCTGATCCATGAACTCGGCCACGCGGCTTTGTTCGCGCGCGTCAATCATGATCTTCGTGTTGAAGTCGGCCTCGCTGTATTCCTTTTCCGGATCGATCTCGCCGCTCACCACCGTATCGCCGTCGGCGTACTTGTAGGTGTCCAGCGTGCTTGCCATCTGCCGCAGTTTGAACGGCGTAAGGAAGCCATCGCCGATGCCGTCCTTCAGTGCATAGGTGTACACCGGCTCGCCGAAATAGCGGTAGGTATCCACGTTGGCGTCGCGCTTGGGCGTGGCCGTCATGCCCAATTGCACGGCGGGCGAGAAATATTCCAGGATGCCGCGCCACCTGCTTTCGTCGCGCGCGCCGCCACGGTGGCATTCGTCGATGATGATGAAGTCGAAGAAATCCGGCGCGTAGCCTTCGAAGGTGAATTGCGGCTCGCTCGCCGGCGCATCGTCCTCGCCAGCTTCCACTCCACCTCCGGTCATGAAAGTCTGGAAGATGGTGAAGAACACGCTGGCGTTCTTGGGAATCTTGCCCTGCTTGCGGATTTCGTCGGGGCTGATGCGGCACAGCGCGTCGGGCGGAAACGCGTTGAAGTCGTTCCAGGCCTGATTGGCGAGAAAGTTTCGGTCGGTCAAAAACAAAATGCGTGGGCGGCGCACCGGTTCGCGCGACAGGTTCCAGTGCGACTGAAACAGCTTCCATGCAATCTGGAAGGCAATCGAAGTCTTGCCGGTACCGGTCGCGAGCGTCAGCAGGATGCGATCCCTGCCCTGCGCGATCGCCTCCAGCACCGCGTTGATGGCGTTGTGCTGGTAATAGCGCGGCTGCCATTTGCCGCCACTGGTTTCGAACGGCACCGCGCCGAAGCGGTCACGCCACGCGTTGTCCTGCGGAAAGCAGCGATCCCACAATACCTGCGGCGAAGGAAACGGCAACGCCAGGTCGCCTTCGCGGCCCGTGTGCATGTCGATGCCGTACCAGCCGATCCCATTCGTCGCATAAGCGAAGCGCGTTTGCAGGCGCTGCGCATAGTCCTTGGTCTGCCCGACGCCTTCGGTATGGCCGAGCCCGGCCCGCTTGGCTTCGATCACCGCCAGCTTGTGTCCGCGGAAACTCAACACGTAATCCGCCGACAATGCATTCACGCGCCCGCCGGCGGTGATGCGGCCGGGGCAAATCATCTCGCGGCGGATGCGCGAGCCTTCCACCACGCCCCAGCCGGCATCGCGCAGCACCGGATCGATCCGGTTGGCGCGGGTATCGGCCTCGGTTTCACTCATTGCGCGCATAGCCCCCTTCGCGTTGCGCACGGATGGCGAGTACGAAGACGGTATCGACGGGCGCCGCGTATTGGTAGAGTGCCACGTAACCGTGTGACGCGCGGCCAATCACCAATTCACGTTTGTCTTGATCGACCGGGCGGCCGATCAACGGATTGTCGGTGAGTACATCGAAGGCACTGACAAGCTCCCCAAGACGAACGCGAATGTGCTCGGCTTCGTGCTGTTCCAGATGGCTCACGACGCGCCGCAGATCCTCGTACACGCCGGAGAGGAACTCGACGCGCGCCATGCTATTTCGTGAACTTGCGGGCAACCGGACGCGGCGTAGTCTTGCCGTGGATGCGTCCCATCAGATAGCGGCGCATCTCTTCCCAGGGGATGCTCTCGCCGGTTTTCAGAAATTCGGCCCAGCGCCGATCCGCCTCGGCGTAAAAGCCGGCCCTGCGCTCGGCCGAATCCGCCTTCTCGGCGATCGCCTCCACGATGAAATTGTGCGCGCTCGTGCCTTCTTGCTTCGCCGCCGCTGCCACGCGCGCCTTCAGCTCGTCGGTCAGGCGGATCGTTGTCGTACCCATGGGACGCCTCGGTTTGGCACCTGCGCGGCTGACTGTAGCACAGTTGTGTTACATGAGCGACTTGCGCCCCGCCGCACGGCGAGAAACCGGAACGTCACTTGTGCCGGTATTTGGCGAAGACGTCCTCGGCCGGAATCGATTCGATTTCGCCCCGGTCATGCGCTTCGACCCGCGCGTCGGCCTCATGTGCCCACGCCGCATCGATCGCGGGGTCAGGCACGTCCAGGCTCGCCAGCAATCGCTCGGCAACCGCCGCGCGTTCGGAAGCCTTGAGCTTGAGCGCCTGGTCGATCAGGGATTTGGCTGGATCGGTCATGTTTCCACCTGCCGGCTTGGCTGTCCCGATGGTATCACCGAGGTGCCACACGCCATGCCGGACGGCTCAAGCCAGCTCGCCGGCGAAGGCTTTTGTAGGAGCGCGCCTGCGCGCGACACACGGCCGCGCGACCAAACTCGACCGGTCGCCTGCAGGCAGGCTCCTACAACAGTGCATCATGTCAGCTCACCGGCGAAGGCTTTCTGCAGTAGCGATTGGCGAAGGGCGGCGAGGCCGGCGAGTTTCGACTGGTAGAACGACGCAAGAGTCCTGCACCTATCCGACAGTACATCCAGTTCCCTGACAGCAGCACGTTGTTTTGACTCCGGGGCATTGGGAACTTGCAATCTGCGCAGCACCTTCAACGAAACGGTCCGCTGAGCCGTCCCAGTCGCTCCGTCATCCGCTTGCTCGTACACCTGTGGGCAACCGAGCATGTAGCTGAGCCACTTGGAATTCACGGAAGGCTTGGGGCGGATAAGTCCGATGTGGCGCTGAAAACAGAAATCGCCACACTGCTCGCTTACGAGAACCGGGATTCCAAACGATCCCGTCACGGTGTACAAGATGTCGCCACTTTTGGCCCTACGTTTATCATTCAAGCGCTGAAAATATTCCTCGGACACGTAAAAGGTGTCCGAGAAGCCAATACATCGCGAAACCTTATCGATATTCGAGATAGTGATGAATGGCACGCCCGTGGCAACTTTCGGGGGTGGCTGATGATCGCCATCGGTCACATGCTCGGCAAACGCATTCAAGTCGACTGAGCCGAATTCAGCAACGTCTGATTCAAATCGTTGCCTGATACTCGCCACGAATAGTGATTGCGCATCCGCCAGATTGGCCTCGGCATTGGCGCGGGCGCGGTCGAGGGCGGCGAAGGTCTGATCGAGCACCGCAACGATCCGCTTTTGTTCTTCCAGCGGCGGCAGCAGCATGGGCTGGGCAAGCACTTGCCCATCATTGACAGCTGGATAGCTCGCACCCGACTGCAAACTTTCCATCGCCCCTTGAAAGCTCGGCCTGAAAAGCGAATAGAACAGGAATCGCGCGTCCAATTCCGGCCTTGGACGTAAAACGATGTACCCGGTGCTACAGACGGCCTCGTCCAAAGGCGACGGCACCTGCGCGACACGCATCAGCGTCGGACGTACCGTCGCAAAAACTACGTCGCCCGTACGAATCAGTCGCCGCGCCCGGCTCGGCGCATCGCGACCGAAAATGCGAGTCGGCGTTTCAATGCTGAATGTTTGATTCGACACACTCGAAACATCGACGTACGTGAATTCTTCATTCGGCGTGTTTTGCGGATTGATCGTCTCCGTCTTCTGGCAAACATCGCCAAGCCGCACGACTCGCCAATTCGGTTGTGTCACTGCGCGCGCCGCGACGCTCACAACAACCCCCTCACCTCTTCCAGAATTTTCGCCGTCTCGGCATCGCGCGCCAGCATGTCGGCGATGATCTGCTCGGGCTCGCGCAGCGGCGCGGCTTCGGGCGCGTTGGGGTTCTTGACCGACAGGTCCCAGGTTGCGGGATCGATGTTCTCGACGGCAACCGTCCAGCTTTGCGCGCTGTCCGCTTTCGTCGCTTGCAGCTTCACGAATT
>JAICLG010000313.1 GCA_025927515.1 Hyphomicrobium sp. | reverse complement strand
TTGATGAGGGCCGCGTCGATGCCGCGTTGGTCTTCGGCATCCATTCCCGACAGGGCGTCGAAGATCTCTCCGTTGACCGCTTCAACCGCCTTCAGCACACCTTTTCCCAGGTAGCGCGTCTTGTCCCCGTCGCGAAGCTCGATCGCCTCGTGCGCTCCGGTCGATGCACCCGAAGGAACCGCGGCTCGCCCCTCGGAGCCATCTTCGAGCAGGACGTCGACCTCAACCGTCGGATTGCCGCGGCTATCAAGGATTTCGCGGCCGATAATATCGACGATTGCGGTCATGGGCGTTCCTAAATCTTGTTGCTGCTTGTCGCCGGATAACGACTGTGGGAGTTTTGCGACCGGGTTGTAGACGTAATTGGGCTTTCAGGCAAAGTCCTGCCGGGCGAAGGCACCCTACCCGAACGGCTAGTAAACGGCGCGAGGAACTTATTTCATGACAGACTCGATGAAGACCTGGACCGGAGGATGCCATTGCGGCCGGGTCCGTTATGAAGTCGAATCCGACCTTCAAGGCCTCTTCGACTGCAATTGCTCGATCTGCCAGAAGCGGGGCACGATATTAACATTTGTGCCGGGGCCGAAGTTTCATCTCGTCTCGGGAGATGATGCGCTGACCGATTATCAATTCAACAAAAACGTAATCCATCACCTGTTCTGCTCGACCTGCGGCGTAGCGTCGTTCGCGAGGGGCGAAAAGCCGGGCGTTGGGCCGATGGTGGCCGTGAATGTCCGCTGCCTCGACGGCATCGATGCGGCTGAGCTGAAGCCGACGCTGATCGACGGAAGAAGCCTCTAGCCCGTGATCCAGTCATCGCCCGCCTCGTCTGCCCTGGTTCTGTTTTCCGGTGGTCAGGATTCGACCGTATGCCTGGCGTGGGCGCTCGATCGCTACGATCGCGTCGAGACGGTGGGTTTCACGTACGGTCAGCGCCACGCCGTCGAGCTGGCGCAACGGCCCATCATCCGCGCAAAGCTCGCGTCGCTTGCGGAGACTGGGCCTAAGCTCGGCTCCGACACGGTGCTCGATCTTCCCGCGCTTCAAAGCATCAGCGACACGGCACTCACGCGGGAAACAGAGATCACGTTCGCGGCGACGGGCTTGCCGTCTACGTTCGTTCCCGGACGCAATCTGCTGTTTTTGACCTATGCAGCGGCGCTTGCTTACCGGCGTGGGATCGCAACGCTCGTCGGCGGCATGTGCGAGACGGATTTTTCGGGCTACCCGGATTGCCGAAACAGCACGATCCAAACGCTGGCGAAGGCATTGTCACTCGGTCTCGATAAGCCCGTGGCAATCGAAACGCCGCTGATGTTCATCGACAAGGCCGGGACTTGGGAATTGGGGATGAAGCTCGGCGGCGAAAAGCTTGTCGAGGTCATCGTCGAGGATACGCATACGTGCTATCTCGGAGATCGATCCCACCGGCATGCCTGGGGTTACGGCTGCGGCACATGCCCGGCATGCGAGCTTCGCGCCAAGGGATGGAACGAATGGCAAGCACGGACGACTTGAAACACGCCATCGATCTAGCCCTCTCAGGCGACTGGGAGGGTGCGCATGCCGTCGCTCAGCGCGATGAGGCGGATCCGCTTTACTGCTGGCTTCATGCGTGCTTGCACAAGATGGAAGGCGACGCCGGGAACAGCCGCTACTGGTATCGAAAAGCTGGCCATCGCTTCGAGGATTTCGCGGATCCCGAGATCGAGCTTCAATCCATTCGCGCGGCAATAAATTAGCTCGGCGCGGTCTCTAACGGGAAGATCAGGCAGGTCGTGGTCGCGTGTGCGAGCAGCTTGTCGTTTGCGTCTTTTAAGCGACCCTCGGCGGTTGCTCCTCGGCGCCCACGGCTCAAAATGGTGCCTTCGGCGCAGACGATCCCGGTGTCTTTGGTTATCGGGCGAAGCAGCGAGATCTTGAATTCCATCGTCGTGAAGCCCGTGCCTTGCGCCAGCGTCGAGAATACGGCGCAGGCCATGCACGTATCGAGAAGCGTGGCCGTGTATCCGGCATGAACGGTTCTAATAACGTTATAGTGCTCGATCCCGGGTTTCGAGACGACGACCGTCCTTCCCTCTTCGACCTCCGTCACGGAAAAACCGAGCGTTTTAGCGATGGGCAACGTCGGCAGTTCGCCTCGCAGGATCTTCTGCAGAACTTCCATGCCGCTCATGGAGGCCATCGTTTCCAGATCGATCAGGCCGTCGCCTCTCCCGTCGCGTCTCTCTGTCATGCCGTGTGCGCCCCTCCTTAACTTGACTTGCCCACGCCGCACCGTACGTATCGGCGCATGTATGCGGTCAAGGAAATCTTCTATACGCTCCAGGGCGAAGGTGCGAACGCCGGCAGGCCTGCCGTGTTCTGCCGCTTCGCCGGGTGCAATCTCTGGACCGGTCGCGAAGCGGATCGGGCAAAGGCCGTTTGCCAATTCTGCGATACCGATTTCGTTGGGACTGATGGCGTCGGCGGTGGCCGCTTCCCGACGGCCGATGCGTTGGCGCGCGCGTGCCGGGCGACGTGCGCGGGTAATGGCGACGGCGACGGCGAAATCCTTGTCGTTTTGACGGGCGGCGAACCCATGCTTCAAGTCGATCAGGAACTGGTCGATGCACTACATGCACAAGGCTTCACGATCGCCATCGAGACCAACGGAACTTTGCCGGTACTCGATACGATCGATTGGGTCTGCGTATCGCCGAAGGCGGGCGCTGAATTAAAACAGAGCAGCGGCCATGAGTTGAAACTCGTTTACCCGCAGGCGGGCATCGATCCGGCGCAATATCTCGGTCTTGCTTTCAAGCACCGGTTTCTGCAGCCGATGGACGGCCCGGACCGCGAGGCGAATACACGATCCGCGATCGCCTACTGCAAGGCGAACCCTGCCTGGCGGCTGTCGCTCCAGACGCATAAAATGCTCGGTATACCTTAACCGTTGCCGTCTCCGCGCCAGCTTGCCGCGAACCCCGGCGCCCGGCCGGGGTGGCGTCTGGCGCCTAAATCCCGTATTCAGCACACATGCGTATTTACAAAGAATTCCGGTTTGAAGCTGCCCATTTCCTGCCCTCGGCGGCGGCAGGAACCCCGAACGCGCGCGTCCACGGACATTCGTTCCGCGCGCGTATCGTCGTCGATGGAGAGCCCAGCAACGAGACGGGCTATATTTTCCATTTCGACGAGCTGGCCGCGGCGCTGCGCGATACCGAGGAAGCTCTGGATCATCGTTTATTGAACGACATCGAGGGGCTGAGCGCGCCTACACTCGAGCGCATCGCGATGTGGATCTGGAATCGTCTGTCGAACCGCGTTCCTGGTCTCTATCAGGTCGAAGTGCATCGCGACAGCTGCAACGAAGGCTGCATCTATCAAGGGCCATCGCCGGAACGGCGGCTGGCGGCCGAGTGAAACGCGATGACGCGCAAAGCACCTGACGTGAAGCAGCTCGGCCGGAACGTCTCTCTTCCGCAGAGCCC
>JAICLG010000346.1 GCA_025927515.1 Hyphomicrobium sp. | reverse complement strand
TCGCGGCTGGTCGCTCTCTTGCCGGTCAAGCAGTCTTCAGACAGGACTGCCCAGGTGACCGATACCGCCAAGGCTCCTCCGGAACCGGCAGCGAAGATGACGTTCTTCTTCTTATCCCTCATCCTGATTCTCATAGGCGCTCAGGCGTTGACCGTCTTTCGCGGTCGCGAGCCGTCACCTCCGATCGAACAGGCTCAGGATGCACCGCAAACTTCGTCGCACGTACCCTTGGCAAAATAGGACAAAGGCTGTGACCGTATGGACGGCGATCAAGCGTCTCAATAGCAGGACTGACGACTGGTCTCGGCGAACGCTTGAACGGATGATTACGAATCTCGATTCGCCTAGCAAGCGATCGGTCGGGAAACATGTCAGCGTGCGAGACCTAATCCGTCGCGGGCTGCGATCAGGGGATAAGTCGCAATGAAATCTTGCGGCTCCCGTAGGCATTAAAATGACGTCGGAACATGGAGTCCAGTTGCGCGCTCGATGAGCCAGTCGCGCTGGCCGCCTCGACCCAGCCGATGCCGGCATCACCCTCGCGACCTCGCCTAGCGCGGTTTGATTGTCCGATCCCTCGCAAGAGGCATTGCGAGCACGGGCGCAAGGCGTGTCAAAGTGGCCGTGTGTCGTTTCCAGCTCAGCCACGAGCCCTCGTTCCATATTCACGGAGACCGGCATCTGGGGACGAAACAAGGGCCACGAACGCGCATGCCTGGCAATAAAGCGTCACAGCGTCCATTTGAGTCAGAGGAGGTCGTCATCGATGGGTTATGTGGATATCGTTTTCGACGGCGCGCCGGGTCCCGACCGAAATGCCGGCTTCATCAGGGTCGAAAACGCGCAAGGGCGCAGCATCGCCTTCGGTCAATGGCTGCAGCGTGACGATGGCCGTTGGGTGCTGCGGATGCCAGCGGCGCGGGAAGCCAGCGAGGAGGTTCAGGCGGCGTTGCCACGCTCAACAGAGGGAGAACGCCTCAGCATCTTGCCGCGCTTTACGCAGGCCGGCTATTTCGGGGAGGCCAATCTCGTGACCATCACGGATGGCGAGCGCACCGCGCTTTACGTGCCACTCAGCCCCGACCCTTTCGAGGCCGAACCGCTCCAACGCTGAACGAAAAAAGCCCGCCGAAGCGAGGCTCTCGCCAGCGTTGAGGCTAGCCCGGCTTCGACTGTGGCGCGCCAGCGCCTTCTTTTGCATCAATCGCGCCCACGCGAGCCGCGGGCGCCGGGAGGGTTTCTGATCGAACAAGGCGTTGCGTGCCATGAATGTCGTCCGTTTCACAGGGTCCTTGTCATCGGGTGGGAGTTCCCGGGAATTCCGGCGCATGACGTGGCGATGCGTTCCGTTGCGCCGCGTAGCCCTGGTCCTCGCCATTTGGCTCGATATGACGTTGCCGGTTCCACACTCGTTTGCGACCACTGCTGTTCCTGAAGGTGTATGGCTGATCGATTCCAGGGTCGCCGTTCAGATCTTTGACTGTGGCCATCTATTGTGTGGGCGGATCTTATGGCTGCAAATCCCGCGTGATACCCAAGGGCAGCTGCACCAAGACAAGAACAATCCAAATCCAGCGCTGAGACAGCGGAAACTATGCGGCATGATGATTTTTTGGGGGCTGCATCCTGCTCAGCCCGACGAATGGGAAGGCGGCGCGTTCTATAACCCCGATGATGGAAGAACTTATAATATCGCGGCGAAACTAACCTCAGCCGACACGATCACCGCACGCATGTATGAAGGATTCCAGCCTTTCGGCCGGACTAAAGTCCTGCACCGTGTGCCGCATGGCACATCAAACGGATGGTGCTGAATGGCAACCAAACCCAGGATCACCACGTTAGCCAAAGACAGCGCTTCTGCCGAAATAAGACGGTGCTTCTGCCAAATAGCGATGATGTGGTCCCTCGCTCCGCACTCGTCTCTGTTGAGCGTAAGGTAAAGCGTTCGCCAACTGCGGCAATTGTCTCGACAGTCTCGGTAACATGCCCGTCTTGTCTAATCAGAACCTGAACATGCCCGCAACACGTACCTATAGGTAAAGCCACGGGAAAGGAAGGGAGCGATGATCAGACTATCGTCGATCAAACTAATTTCGTCGTTCGGCAGTGCCACAATGATATTTGTAGTTCTGCTCTCCGGCACCGTATTAGCCCAGGGCCCGGCGCAAACGATTCAGATCGCAAAGGTGGACGTCCAGACATTGGCGGCGGGATACCGCGCGTCGAAGGTCACCGGAAGCACTGTCGTCAACGACGCCAACGAAAGCATCGGGAAGATCGACGATATCCTCGTGAGCCCGGACGGGAAGGCGCCTTTTGCCGTGCTTTCAGTCGGCGGCTTCTTGGGCATGGGTAGCCACTTGGTTGTCGTCCCTTATGGCAGTCTGAAGCTCGCCGATAACCAGGTCGTGCTGCCGGGTGGCACAAAGGACGCGCTCAGCGCGCTGCCTGAGTTCAAGTATGCAACGAAATAAGCGCTAGGGGCCCCCGTCGTTTTCAGCCTCGTTGCGCCTTCTATCCGTCAATCAAAGCCAGCCGCGCAGCTTAAACCATAGGAGCGGCAGGACCGCACTCAATGCGATCAGAACGAGGCCATAGGGATATCCCCATGCCCAGTCGAGCTCCGGCATATGGCGAAAATTCATGCCATACATGCTGGCGACGAGCGTGGGCGGAACGCCAACCACGGATACAATGGTCAACACCTTGATGATATTGTTCTGCTCGATATTGATGAGGCCCAACGTAGCGTCGAGCAAGAGCTGCACATTGTTCGCCAGGTGCGTA
>JAICLG010000144.1 GCA_025927515.1 Hyphomicrobium sp. | reverse complement strand
CTTGCGGCCGTCGTGGTCTTGAGCGAGTGCGGGCAATCGCTCAACACGATGACGCTCGGAGGCTTCGCGCTGGCCCTCGGCGTTCTCGTCGATGACGCCATCATCGATATCGAGAATATTGCCCGGCGTCTTCGGCAAGCGCCGCCCGATGCCGATCGGCTGAAAGTCATCGAGGAAGCGTCGATCGAAATCCGCGGCTCGATGTTCTGGGGCACCCTCGCCGTCATCTTCGCGTTCATCCCGATCCTGTTCGCCGGCGGCGTGCAAGGCCGCTTCATCGGACCGATGGCGCTGACATTCGTCATCGCCGTCCTGGCTTCGATGGTCGTCGCGATGACGGTCACGCCGGCGCTCTGCGCGCTCCTCCTCACGAAAAGCGAGGACACGAAGGAATCGCCTCTGCTCAAAGGGCTCAAGGTCGCCCAGACCGGCGTTCTTGCCGTCGTGCACCGGGCCTGGTGGGCGACCGTGCTGATGCTCACGCTGAGCGCCGGAGCTGCAATCAGCATCGTTCCCTATCTTCATAGCGAGTTGCTGCCGCAGTTCCGCGAAGGCCATTTCGTCTTGCAGATGGCGATGGCGTCGCCCGGAACGTCGACTGACGACGTCGTTGCGGTTGGCGAGCGGATCACCAAGGCGCTTCTCAAGCTTCCGTTCGTCGATACGGTCGCGCATCAGATCGGCCGCGCGGAACTGGGCGAAGACACCTGGAGCCCGGACAGAAGCGAGTTTCACATCGAGTTGAAGCCCAACCATACGGTGAGCGAGGAAGACGCGCAGGATACCATTCGCGATACGCTGCGTGCATTCCCAGAAGTCCGGACGGAAACGCTGACGTTTCTCGGCGACCGCATCAGCGAAAGTCTCAGCGGCGAGACCGCGCAAGTCGTCATCAATGCGATGGGGAACAATCTTTCCTTGCTCGACAAGGCCGCCGCAGAAATCCAGAGCGCGGTTGCTGACATTCCTGGCGTTACCGATCTTCGCACGCCGCGTAGCGCCACGGTGCCGACCATTTCCGTCCGGCTCAATCCAGCGGCGCTTGCGAATTACGGCCTGACCCCACGCGTTGCTCTCGATGCTTTGCAAACGGCATTTGCCGGAACGACCGTCGGCCAGACCTATAATGGCGCGCGCACGGTCGATGTCGTCGTCATTCTGCCGCCCGATGCGCGCAACCGCATCGGAGAGCTTGAAAAGCTGATGATCGGTGATGCGACGACCAAGACGCTTCTGAAAAACGTCGCCTCGATCAGCATTTCCGAAGGCCGCTCGAACATTCAGCACGCCGGTGCTCAGCGCAGGGTCGCGGTGACGTTCAACGGAGCGCGAGGATATTCGCTTCGCAATATCGTCGCGATGGCACGCCAGCGCGTCGAGGCACTCAACCTGCCGAAGGATGTCTATGTGTCGTTCGCGGGCCAGGCCGAAGCGGAGCGCGAAGGACAAATCCGGCTTGCCGGTCTGACGACCGTCAGCATCGCATTAATCGTCGCGGCGTTGACGATGGCGTTCCGGCGCCGTGGGATGGCGGGCCTGGTGTTGATCAACCTGCCCTTCTGTCTCGTCGGCAGCATTGCGGCAATCGTTGCGACGGGCATCGGCATGACGCTCGGCAGCCTCGTCGGGCTCATCACCGTGTTCGGCATCGGCGCGCGCAACTCGGTCATGATGCTCGCGCACGTGGAGCATATCGCGGATGAAGAAGGACGGCAGTGGAACGCGGATACCATCCGTCTCGCCGCTGCCGAGCGGCTGGCTCCGGTTTTCATGACGGCGCTGATGGCGGCGCTCGGGCTCGTGCCTTTGGCGCTTGGGCTCGGACGTCCCGGTCACGAGATCGAGGCGCCCATGGCCATTACCGTGCTCGGCGGGCTGACGACGGCGACATTACTCAATCTCGGCGTTCTGCCCGAAGCACTTATTCGGCTTGGCCGATATCTTGGCATTTCAAGGGCGAGCACGAAACCCGCAGTTCAGGATACGGCCGAAAAGCTTCTCCCGGCAAAGGGCGGGGAAGTCGAGATCAGCGGCTAAACTACATCTTGCGCGTATCGAGCGGCACGGTATCTCTGCGCCGCAATTTGGAGCGACGTTCAAGATAACGTTCAGCGAAGTTCGGGCCGAAGCATCGCGACAGGCTCGGGCAAAAGTGTCGTCCATAGGTTCGGCGTGATGACAAACCGGGGATCCTGAAGCATGGAAAACACTATGCCGCGCGTTCGGCAGGGGCGTGGTTTGCAACTTGGAGCGATCCTTGCTGCATTCGCGACGATCGCCGGCGGCACGAGCATCGGAAGCCAAACGGTCTGGGCGAGGCATTCGAAATCACATTCGCCTTCCGATCCTTCGGCGGACCCGTGCACAACCCTCGGCAACCACATGAACACGCGCCTTGAGAGCATGCGCAAGCTCAAGAAAACCCTCGACGACGAGCAATCGATACCCGACACGATGGAAGGCGTATTCGATCTGATGCAAGGCAAGCGTTATGTCGACAACGCGAAGACCGAGAAGCTCGCACGCATGCGTGCGGAAGCCGATGATTTGAACAAGGTAATGCACGCCACCGGGTGCACGCCTGTCGACATCGATCAAGAGTTGCTGAAACCACCGACGCCGTCGATTCGCTAGCGACCTTCGCCAGCGGCCAGGTTTCTTCAAAACAAATCGGTGATTAACTTTTTGTTAACCCGAAGCATCTCGAAGTTAGCGGATCGCTATCTCATTGCATCGGGTTCAATGCCGTGAATTTATCTCGCCTTCTGGTCGTAACGGGAGCTCTCGTGGCTACGGTGTCGTCCGCATCGGATGACGTGGCGGCCCAGGGCTTCAACAATGATCGTTCGGCCATCGAATCCGCTTGGTCGAGCGGCTACATGGGCCTTGGCGGCGGGCTGATCAGAGCCATGCCGAAGCCTGAGCAGCACAAAGAGAAGGAAACGGAAAAGGCTGAGGTTTCGCCGCGTTCGTCACAGTCGCACAAGCGGCATGTCCGCGTGCAGCGGCGAGTTCATCCTTCAAGTTCGCCCGTTGCCCTCGTCGCGAACACGCTCGATCACACGGGCCTGAACATTGCGAATCTCGGCACCCACGCGGAGTCGCGCTAGTTCTCAGTTGCAAGCAGCCGAATTAGAGTAACGACCACTGTCCCGCCGCGATGGCCCAGCCGAAAATGACGGCATTGGTCGCCATGTGCGCTGCAATCGCATCGGACAGACGCCCTCGCCGGCACATCAGCATCGCATAAAGCGCACCGGCCAACGCCGCCGCCAGCCAGCGGTCGTGCATCAAGCCGAACAGCACCGAAGATACGATAAGCGCGCGCGTGCTGAAGGTTCTCAGATCGACGTTTTCGAAGCGGCTCGGAATCAACAACCGATAAACGTATCCGCGGAATGCCAGCTCCTCGGCTATCGGAACCATGACGATCGTTCCGATGCCTCTGAAAACGAGCCAAGAGACCAAAGCGAGCGGTGTCAGCTGCGCAAGCCAATCTGCAAGGTGCGGGCCGTCACCAGCGCCGGGATCGGTTGCGATCCAAAGGATGCCTGCGGCAGCCCCCATCGATAAGGAAAGTGCGGACGGAGCCTCCGCGAACCGCGCATAAGCCAGCCGATAGAGATAAATAGCGGCTGCGATGGCAAGAACTTTCAACGGATAGAGCGCCTGATCGTACGGCGCGAATGAGCTCGTCACGATCTGCGCAGCCATCATGGCAATGAAGGGCGCAAGGAAAGCCACGACTTGATCGTCGGTACCTCTCGAAGGCCGCTCTACACGTCGCTCGCCCGTCGATCCTACAGCAGAGAAGAATGGAACGTGCTGAGCGACCGTCATGATCGTGATGGCGACGAAGAGAAAGCAGATCCAGCCGAATTGCGAGTGAAAGCCGCCGAGCGCAATTTCGGGCGATATATTTGCTCCGATGGCGACAAGCAACGCGATGCGGACCGAGTTGAAGAGCCAGATTATTCCCATGGCGAGCGGGAACAGTGCGAGGATCTGAGGAAATCGCAGAGATCGCCGGAAGATCCAGATATATCCGGCGATGAACACCGCAATAAGCGCCATTCCTTCGTAGCCCGAGCACGCGGCACGGATCTCGACGCTGAACTTCCCTGCGCCGAGAACCCGGGTGCCAGCGTCCATGAAGGCGTTACTTTGAAAGAGCGCGAGCAGCCAATACGAAAGATGGAGCGTCGCGCTCGATAGACGATCCCAGACCTCTTCGGACAGGAAATGCTCAGGCATCCGGTTGAGAAACTCACCGGCGGCCAAGCCGATGACGGCGACGACAGCGGCGGTGCGGATTTCCCAATGCCACGACCGGGCAATGTCCTTCCAGAAGCGCGGCGGGGCGACAAACGCGACAAGCGAAGCGACGGTGGTCAGAACAAGCAGCGCATACGCGATCGGCAACAACGGGTTCGCGTTTTCTGCAGCTAACGAAAGCTGGCTTCTGACAAGCAGCAGCAGGCCGAAAGCGACGACGTTGATGACTGCAGCATAGCCATCGGGCGCTCCGTCATAGTCAGCCCGCATGGCCGCAGAAAGCTCAATGCGACGCGGCCACGCGACGAGAATGAATAGCGCGACGGCAAGAATGGCCGCCTTGATCGCCGAGTGAGCGGCGACGACCACTGGCCACAACCGCCAGACGTCGGGCAACTCAAACAGCGCCTTCGCTGCTATCAATTCGATAGCGGCAATGACGAGACAGCCTGCAGCCCTAAAAAAAAGGGGACGCGCAGATAAAGCCAGCCTGGACACGCTAATACGCCCGATGATTGTACGAGTCTCCAGGCATTACCATCCTGCGAAGACTAAAACGTAAATTGGGTTCAGCACCTTTGAAGGCGTCGGTACGTGATCGTACCGGCGCTCAAAGCCGCATCGACGACACTAAGCGATCCTCCCTTGCCGCTCAAACAATCAGTAACCAATGGTTAAATGCTTGCCCGGAGCACGCCGGCCGAACATGCTTAGATCCCGACACGTGCGGAGCTACCGACAAATCAGGGATTTGCATCGGCGATCTTATACCCGATTAACCCGTTTCGCTGCGCTTCCATGCCTGCCGCTTCGACTAGGCGTAGAATCCGGCTGCCATCGCAATCGGCTTTGGAGTCAGGCATGCAAAATGCGGGATTCATTTTTGCTTGTGCAATTGCATTGAGTTTGACGTCTGCGTCGCCAGGCGACGCCGCCATGACTTCGGCTTTCCGGATCATCAAAGAGACGACCCCGCATCTCCTCGCAATCGGCTACCGCGGCTATTACGATGAGGACGGCGAGGACGATTACGCTGATGATGGTCCGCCTCCGCCGCAAGCGCGCTATCCGCAACCGCCGGAGGGCGACGTCGTTCCGGAATGGCTGCCGCCGCCAAGGCCCGCAAACTGCGGACAATACAAATATTGGAACGGCGCCTATTGCGCCGACGCGCGCGACGAGCCGCCGTACGTTGGCCCGAGATGGTGACACCGGGGCTGTTCCCTCGGCGTCGCGCGGGCGACTGAGCCGCCGAACCGCGCGAATGCACCGCAATCGTTCTTGTCATCGCCCTACCGCCACCCTACCTCCCGCTGCATGGAGGTCCTCAAATGAAGCCACTCGTCCTCGCATTTTCGGCCCTGGTGCTGGCGGTCCATCCCGTTCGCGCGGAAGACCTCACGTGCATCAGCACAACATTTCACCTGATCGGCGCCAACGACAAAGTGTGCGTTAGCGCCTTCAACGATCCCAAGGTGCACGGCGTGGCATGCCATATCAGCCAAGCGCGCACCGGCGGCGTGAAAGGGAGCCTCGGATTGGCGGAGGACCCGTCTCGATTCTCGATTTCCTGCCAGCAGTTCGGACCGGTCACGACGGATATCTCCAAGCTGCCCGCAGACGAAAAGGTCTTTTCGCAGAGCACGTCGCTTTTTTTCAAACATACGCACGTCTTCCGCACGGTCGACAAGGCACGCAACACATTGGTCTACGTCGCCATCAGCGATCGAGTCATCGAAGGTTCACCGCAGAACGCTATTTCGACCGTTCCAATCATGCCTTGGAAGCAGTGATGGCCTTGAACTCGTCCGCCGCGTAATCGTTGATTTGCATGGCTCTATCTTCGGTTTGAGCAGTCGATGCATGAGCGCCGGTTTATTTCGCTTTTGAGCTTTGCTACTCTCTCTTGATGCAGATTTACCGCATTCATTGGCTGGCATGTCTCGCCGCTGCATTGTGCCTGATCGCCGGGGCGACGCCTCCTGCGCCGGGTCTGCGCACCCATGCAGCGCAAGCCGAATTCACGTGGGATTCGAACGCCGATGTCGCCGTCCTGACGCGGACCGATTCCGTTTCGGCGGTGCGGAGTTCGGTCAAGCTTCAGCCGAATGCGTTCAGATCTTCCTGTCCGGTTCTTCGACACAGCGAATATTTTTTGCCGGGGGAATGCTACGGCCCCGTCATTCATTCCTATTCGGGCGCTCGTCGCGGGTCCGATTATCTCGCGCAATCGAACGATAATCCGCGCGCACCGCCGCGGCCACGCTCGGCGTAACTCATCACAAACGAACCATTGAGCCGGACGTGCCAAGCGCGCCGCCGGCATCCGTGCATTTCAAAGGTTGAACCATGAACGATACATCACAGGACGTGAACTACGGCGAGGTTGCGATGTCCGATCGCGAAAGAGAACTTGCCGAACGCGCGGGTTCCAGAATGCTGATCATCTGGCTTCTGATTTCAATCATAGCCATCGAATCTCTCGTGATCGTGCACCTCGTGACATAGCAAGACGCCCGGCGCGAGCGGACGTTTTATCGATTTCTCCGCTTGCGCCGGTCGACACGGTTCCGTCGAAGCCCATTCGCAGAGACTCGATGATTTGCAACTCAGCAACGATGCCCACTCGCGCCCAGCCGAGGGTTCGCCTGAGTTGTAATGAAAACAGCAACCGTCTGCTCTTCTTCGGCGCGACGCCCCGCCTTCTCGTTTCAGCGCCCGTTCGAATATTTGGCGGCGGACAACGCCATCTCGGCGAAAATATCTGCGATCTCGCGCGAGGAGCTTTTGCCGATCGGCTTAAGCCACAGGAAACTGTAGAAATACATGCCGAGAATGCCCTTTATGGCAACGGCCGGTAAGGGGCGGAAAATGCCTTTCTTCTCGCCTTCCCGGAATGTGTATGTCCAAATGTCCTGGTAGGCTTGATGCAAATCCGAGACGACCTTGTACCGCTTTCCGGTCAAGCACTCTGCTTCTCGAAAGCAAACGGTGACTTCGGAGAGGTTCGCGAAAATGGTCGACATCAGCTTGCGGCTGAGCAGATAGATCCGCTTGCTCGGATCGGGTTCGGAGTCGATCGAGTCCTGACCCGAGGTTACCAAGTCCTCGATGTATCGGACGACGATGCTGAAAAGAAGGTCTTCCTTGCTGCTGATATGATAGTAGAGCGCGCCGCGTCCGAGCCCCACGGCCTCGCCGATTTCTGCGACGCCAACTGCTCGATAGCCTCTGGTTGCGAATAGGTCCGAAGCTATTTTTTGAATTCTTTCGAATTGCGCTCCTCCCGAGATCGCCATGTTCGCAGCCAAACTGCGCGATTCACGGTGTGGACTAGGCGGTACAATTGTATCATCGATCGATGAAGCGCGTTTTCTGCTTTGGCGAGGAGGCGACTTCAAATCAGATCGTGACAAGAAAGCCTCCGCTACGGTTCGGTGGAATG
>JAICLG010000086.1 GCA_025927515.1 Hyphomicrobium sp. | reverse complement strand
CCCTCTCCATGTCGAGAGCTTCATCGGCTTACCGTCGATGCCCGTGAACTCGAAATCGTAGGCCGAACCTTTGACGGGTCTCGACGGCCCGACGCTCGGAGCCGCCATCCACATCGCCACCAGACTGACGAGCGTCGACCAAATTTTTCCCATCGTCCATCGCCTTCACAAATTCGGACGCACGCCCGCCCCCGAAGCATAATCAATAACAGGCTGACCGCAGATCGATACCGCTGCGAATGCCCACGCCCTCTTTTGAAGTGAGGCAAACGTCACCTGTTCCTGCGGGAACAGCCATGCTGATCCCAAACTCTTAAACCTGCCTCCAGGAATGAGCGCACGGCCATCCGGCCGCAAAGGAGGAAACCGAAATGACATCGTTCGCCAACACGCTCTCGCTGGCCATCGCGTCCGCAGCACTCGCTGCTGCCCTGGCGTTGGCAGGCTCGCCCGCTTATGCACGCGGAGCCAAGGACATTTTCATTCAGGACTACCAGTTTGCGAAGCCGATGCACGGCTATTCGGGGTATTCCGGCAATTATTATTGCGACTACCAGCGTCTTCCGAACCGCAAGTGCTTCCTCAACGCTAACGGCGCGGAGAGCTGCAAGATCGTCGGCTGGACGTTGCGCGAGATGTGCCAATAAATTGCGTCCACATTCAAAATTGGATCGATCGGAAATGGGCTTCGGACAATCTCCGAAGCCTTTTCTTTTTCACCGGGCCGTGGCGGCGAAATATTTCTCCCACCGATCCTCCGACCTGTTCCGCTCGAAACAGCGCTGAGAAAGCCGGACCGCTAGCGTCACCCGCGTAATGGGCCGCTGCATCGCCTAGGCCTGCCCGAATTCTTAAGGAGGATTTTCATGAGCACTTTAACAAAGCTCGCCTTGCTCGTTCTTGCAGCGAGCGCGGGAGCCTTGGGCACCGCTACGCTTTCCCATAGCGATCTAGCAAACGCCAAAGCCAACGACACGTCCCAGGCAAAGGACGTGTCGCCGAAAGTCGACTGGGTCGCCGCAGCGCCCGGCCGCGTCGAACCGAAATCTGGCCTCATCCGCGTCGGCTCGGCACTTCTCGGTCGCATCGTCGAAGTTCCCGTCAAGCAGAACGACAAAGTAGAGAAAGGCGAACTCCTCATTCGTCTCGACGATGACGAAGCTCGCGCCCGCCTGCAAGCTGCTGAAACGGAGGTCGCTTCACGCAAACGCGAACGCGACGCGCAGCCGCTGGACAAAGGCCGCGATGAGATTCGCGACGCGGAAGACAACGTCTTCTCTGCCGAGCGTGCGCTGACGAACGCCCATTTCGAATTGGAATACGAGCTGCAGGCGCGACGCGCAGGCACCGGCAACGACGAACGTGTAGCGCACGCGCGCGACGATCTCGCCAAGGCCAAGGACAAGCTGCAAGAGGAACGTTCCAACTACGCAAGAGCGCAATCGAAGCCCAACATCCCCGCGCCGAACCGGCTCGAGTCCGCGTTGCAGGCCGCGCGCTCCGACGTCGCTGTTGCCGAAGCCCTGCTTGAGAAAACCCGAATTCTTGCACCCGTCAGCGGCACCGTCCTGCAACTGCAAGCGAAAGTCGGAGAGATCGTCGCGCCGTCACCGGATCAGACGCTCGCGGTCCTTGGCGACGTGACGGCTTTGCGGCTCAAAGCCGAAGTCGACGAAATCGACGTTTCGAAGATCAAGGTCGGCGGCAAGGTCGTCGTCAAAAGCACGGCATCCCCCGGCACGGAATTCGAAGGAACGGTTGCCGAGGTTGCACCGTCGCTGACGTCGCCGCAATTCGCTCTGCGTAGCGCACGAAGGCCGGTCGATGTCGAAGTGCTTCCCGTCACGATCGATCTCGATGGCAATCCTCCGCTGCTGCCCGGTATGAGAGCCGACGCCTTTTTCAAGTGAGGGGAATGGAGATCGATTCAGGCCAGCGGCGGCCCGCTTCCTCCTTAGTGGAGTTGCCGCCGGTCCTGGAGCGGGGAGGACGCGGAAGTGGGCATGCGGCCCCATCCCGCTCCTCCCCGTCAGTCCCTTCAGGTGGGCCGAAATTAAATCGTCCGCAAAAAATAAAAACAAAGAAATCGCATCGTGTTCCGCCTGGAACAGCGCTGGCCGAAGAGAACCGGCATCCTCCAGACATCACCGGGGAAAGACCGGCACCGCGATCAACAAGAACCGAATTCAGCCCGTAGGAGGCTCCAATGACGAAGATCACGTTCGCACTTACAGCCGCGCTGCTTGCGGGCACCACATTGACCCAAGCTGCAAACGCCCGAGGCATCCGTGTTGGCTTCGGCTTCCCCCTCGGCTCGTTCGTTGCCCACCCGACGCAGAGCTATGCTGAGGACGGATACGGATATGGCCGTCATTGCGATCGAAAGCGCTACGTGCGCCGCTCGTATCACGCAGATGCCGCCCCGGCCCGCAAGGTGAAGCGCCACCGCAAAATCGACGTCGCGGAAACCAAACACGCCGCGTATTCCGTCATTAAGGCGGTCAAGCTCGAGAGCAAGCTTGAAAACAATCCCGCCACCACGACCGAGATCGCGAAAACGAACAGCAACACGAGCGACGGGAATTCAAGCACGCCGCCGACGACGACCGCTTCGATAACGCCAGCCGCAACCGAAACGTCAAAAACGGAAACAGTTGCTGCCGTCGCTAAGACATCCACGGATGATAAAGCCGATCTGAATACCGCCACAACGGCGGCCAAACAGATCTGCCGCCGGTACTCTGCAGCGATCGCCGCTTTGGTCGACGTTCCCTGCAACGAGTGATCCCGATCTACATCTCCGGAGTGGGCAACGCACACGCTTCCGGAACCCTTGTTTAAAAAAGCAATCGACGCCGGCCAACGCCCTCAAGGAGGAGGACAGGTCATGGAACTTGCACTCGACGCAAAGCTCGGAGCAATCCCAGCGCCGGCCATTTCGAAACGGCTGCGATCCCGCAAGCCCTCCATGTCGATGGCGATGAAGCTCGCATATCGCAATCTCTTTCACGACCGCATGAGCTTCTTCGTCACCATCGTCGGCATCGTCTTTTCGGTCGTGCTTGTCGCCATTCAGTCCGGTATCTATCTCGGCTCGCAGGATAAGATATCGGCCATCATCGATGCCGCGCCCGCCGATCTATGGGTCGTTCCGCTCGGCACCAAAAGCTATGACGATCCTTCGTTCCTGTCCGGCCGCGAGCGGCACGTAATCCTGTCAACGCCCGGCGTCGAGAACTCGGAGGATATGGTCGTCGCCTTCGCAAGCTGGCGCAAACCACGCGGCGGAACGAACACTATTCTCTTGATAGGCACTGCGGGCGACAGCCCGAAGGCGCTGCCGTGGAACATCGTCGAAGGCAGCCGCGCCGCTCTCGACGCACCGGATACTGTCGCAATCGACCAGAGCTATTTCCCGGACCTCGGAATCGACAAGCTCGGCCAGCATGCAGAAATCAACGGTGCATCGGTAGAGCTTGCCGCAGTGACTAAGCGCATCCGATCCTTCACAACACTACCGTTCGTCTTTACCTCGCTCGATGAAGCGCGACGGCTGACAGGGGCCGAGCAAGACCAGGCTGCGTATCAACGCGTATCGCTCGTCTCAGGGGCCGATCTCGAACACGTTCGCGCCGAAATCGCGCAGCGGCTGCCCGATACGGAAGTGTTGACTCAGGATGAATTCCGTAAGCGCAGCCAGAACTATTGGCTGTTCCAGACGGGCGCTGGCGCGGCGCTGATCGCGGGTGCTCTTCTCGGCCTCATTGTCGGCATCGTCATCGTGGCACAAACGCTTTATGCGAGCACGAAAGACCACATCAACGAGTTCGCAACGTTGCGAGCTCTTGGAGCCGGAGCCGGCTACATCGTGAAAGTGATACTGATGCAGGCTGTGCTATCCGGTTTCATCGGCTACGTCCTCGGCATAGCCCTTGCTCTCGCTGCGATCCGTGCGGCTCAGGATACAAAACTCACGGTCATCATGACGCCCGAACTCGCCGGTGGATTGTTCGCCGTTACGATCGGAATGTGCGTGCTCGCCGCCATCAGCGCTATCATCAAAGTCGTCCGAATCGACCCCGCCGTCGTATTCAGCCGCTAATCCAGGAGACCGCAATGTCATTACCGAATAGTAAGGTCATCCTTGAAGCCCAGGGCATCGTGAAGGTGCTCGGAGCGGCCCCCAACGAGGTCAACGTATTGAAGGGCATCGACCTGCAGCTCCAAACCGGTGAGCTGACCCTGTTGATGGGCCCGTCCGGTTCCGGCAAGACGACGCTGCTCTCGATCCTCGGATGCATTCTGTCGCCGACACACGGCCGGTTGACGCTCGCGGGATTGGAAACCGAGGGCATGAACTCCGAAGAGCTCGCCAACCTGCGGCGCAAGCACGTCGGCTTCGTATTCCAATCCTACAACCTCGTTCCGACGCTAAGCGCGATCGAGAACATCATGCTGGCGCTTGACCTCAAGGACCTGAGAGGCCGCGAGGCCTACGATCAAGCTGCCTATACTCTGGAAGCGGTGGGCCTCAGCCATCGCATCAACGCTATGCCGTCGAAGATGTCGGGCGGCGAAAAACAGCGCGTGTCGATCGCTCGTGCCCTTTCCGGATCGCCTTCAGTCATCCTGGCCGACGAACCCACCGCAGCGCTCGATGCCAAGAATGGCTTGGCGGTAATGGAGCTTCTTGCAAAAGTGGCGCAGGATACCCGTCGGGCGGTTCTCGCCGTCACACACGATCATCGCACGCTGCAATACGCCGACCGCATCATAACGATCGAGGACGGCCGCATTTCAAGTTCGGATCGGCCGAAGGCCGCCGCCAACCGGGTCCAGTTTCCGGCGCAACCGGCTCTGGCTCACTAAAAGGTAAATATCAGGCTGCCTCCAAGGCTTAGGTGGTCCCCAGCGGGAGCCGTTTACGAGCATTCGAGGCGCCGCCTCGGGCCAATCGCCGCGCATTGAGGTCACCCGGCCATCTGGACCGGCAAAGGCATTTGTGTAGGATGCGCTAGCTCACAACCAATCAGAAAACCGAATATCAAGGAAATCGAGCCCATGGCGGGGTCAGAGGCGAACACGTCCGTAACCGCGGGCCAGTTAATGGCCGGCAAGCGCGGTTTGATTATGGGCGTCGCCAACAATCGGTCGATCGCCTGGGGCATCGCCAAGGCGTGCGCCAACCAAGGCGCCGAAATCGCGCTCACATATCAGGGCGATGCCTTGAAGAAGCGGGTCGAGCCGCTGGCGGCCGAGCTTGGCACAAAGCTCGTCCTTCCCTGCGATGTCACCGATGCTGCATCGATCGACGCCGTCTTTGACACGCTCGCAAAGTCGTGGGGCAAACTCGACTTCCTGGTTCACGCCATCGCCTTCTCCGACAAGAACGAGCTTGATGGACGCTACGTCGATACGACCGAAAAGAACTTCACGCAGAGCATGCTGATCTCGTGCTTCTCGTTCACGGCGCTCGCACAGCGCGCCGAGAAGCTGATGCCGGACGGCGGCTCCCTGCTGACGCTCACCTACTACGGCGCTGAGAAGGTCATGCCGCACTATAACGTCATGGGTGTCGCGAAAGCCGCGCTCGAAGCGAGCGTACGCTATCTCGCCGCCGATCTGGGCCGCACCGGCATTCGCGTCAACGCCATTTCCGCGGGCCCGATCAAGACGCTGGCGGCCGCCGGTATTGCCGACTTCCGCTATATCCTTCGCTGGAACGAATACAATTCCGCGCTCCGCCGCAACGTGACCATCGAAGATGTCGGCGGCGCAGGACTCTATCTCCTTTCCGATATGTCGCGCGGCGTGACCGGCGAAGTCCATCACGTCGACAGCGGCTATCATGTCCAAGGCATGAAGAACGAGGACGCTCCCGACATCACCGTCGTGAAGAGCGAAGACGCTTGAACAGGGGAGCGGCGACCGCTGCCCTGCAGCCCGGTCTCACGCTCTATCTTATCCGACACGGCGAAACCGACTGGAACCGGGATGCGCGTTACCAGGGCCAGCGCGATATCCCGTTGAACGACACCGGCCGCGCGCAATCCCGGCGGCAAGGCAAGGCCTTGCTGGCTCTGATGCCGGATCTCGCAAAATTCGATTTCGTTTCGAGTCCGCTCGGCCGCGCCGTCGAGACGATGCAAATTATTCGTTCCGTCCTTGGCCTCGACGCGAACGGCTACCGGACCGATCGAAATATCGTCGAGCTGAGCTACGGTCATTGGGAAGGCGAGCTCGCCTCCGAACTCCCCGAGAAAGATCCAGTTGGCGTCGCCGGAAAGACATCCGATCCCTTTGGCTGGAGGCCCAACGGCGGCGAAAGCTACTGCGATCTGCAAAAACGCATCGCCACATGGCTAGCCGGGCTTCAGCGGAACAGTGTCGCCGTCACCCACGGCGGCGTCAGCCGCGTCGCACGCGGCGCGCTCTTAGGCTTGGACACCGAGCTCGTCCCATTCCTCGACGCGCCGCAGGACAGGATTCTGGTCCTACGCGACGGCACGATGGACTGGCTGTAAGCGACGCCCGAATGCAAAAGAGCCGGAGAAGCGGCTCTCCGGCTCTTCGTCGTCCTATATCGGACGCATAATGAAAGACCCCTCGACCGTGGACGCTCAAATCCAGGCAGAACAGTCTTTTAAACTCGGTACATTCCGCATGATCCGGACGTGCGATCCCTCGAGGCGACGCGGGCCGCGTTCAGGCAGCAATCGCGTGCTCGGCCGAGTTGCAGATCGAATGCAGTACGCGAACAGACGTCATCGTCATGTTTCACAAGCGTGGCGGAACCATTGACGAACGCATACTGTGATCGAATTAATCTGCGTCGCCGTAACTTGTCACGCGCGCTTTAACGGCGATGCGGGCTTGCCGCACCACCTTGGCCCTCCTATGAAGAGCAGTGACGCAACCCGGCAACACCTTCGTTGCAGAGCCATCGGAATCGAGGCTCGCCGGGTCTCACCTGAGCGAATTATCAAGCGATGTCTCACAACACGTTCGGCCATCTTTTTCGCGTAACGACGTGGGGCGAAAGCCACGGGCCCGCGATCGGTGCGATCGTCGATGGCTGTCCACCAGGCATCGCGTTGGATGAAAGCGATATCCAAGGCTACCTCGACCGGCGCCGCCCCGGACAATCCCGGTTCACGACGCAGCGCCAGGAAGCCGACGCCGTGAAGATCCTGTCCGGCGTCTTCAATGATGCGTCGGGCAAGCAGGTCACCACCGGAACGCCGATCGCGCTCGAAATCCAGAACACCGATCAGCGCTCGAAAGACTACGGCGAGATCAAAGACAAATACCGCCCGGGGCACGCCGATTTCACCTACGACGCCAAGTACGGCATCCGCGATTATCGCGGCGGTGGCCGTTCCTCGGCGCGCGAGACCGCCTCGCGCGTTGCGGCTGGAGCAGTCGCCCGCAAGGTTCTCGACGGCGTCAAGATCCGCGGGGCGCTGATCCAGGTCGGCCCGCACGCGATCGATCGCGTGAATTGGAATTGGGACGACGTCGACACCAACCCGTTCTTCTCACCGGATAAGAAAGCCGCCGAGCACTGGGCCCACTATCTCGACAAGGTGCGCAAGGCCGGATCATCGGTCGGTGCGATCATCGAGGTCGTTGCCGAAGGCATCCCCGCGGGTTGGGGCGCGCCGCTCTACGCCAAGCTCGACCAGGATCTCGCCAGCGCCATGATGTCGATCAACGCCGTCAAAGGCGTCGAAATCGGAAGCGGCATGGCATCAGCAGCACTGACGGGCGAAGAGAACGCCGACGAGATTCGCATCGGCAATGACGGCAGACCCGTTTTCCTCTCCAACAACGCCGGCGGCATCCTCGGCGGCATTTCGACGGGTCAGCCGATCGTCTGCCGTTTCGCGGTTAAACCGACGTCATCCATTCTCGCTCCGCGCCGTACGATCGACGCGCAGGGCCATGAGACGGAAATCGTCACGAAGGGCCGCCACGATCCATGCGTCGGCATTCGCGCTGTCCCGGTGGGTGAAGCCATGATGGCGATCGTCCTCGCCGATCATTTCCTGCGCCATCGCGGACAGACGGGCCGCTAACGCCGGAACACCGCAACGACCTCCACGTGCGCGGAATAGACGAACTGATCGACCGGCGTCACGGACTCGATTTTATAGCCGCCATCGACCAGATGCCGCGCATCGCGCGCCAGCGTTGCCGGATTGCATGAGACGGCGACGACGGTCTTCACCTTCGATTTCGCCAGCCTTTGCGACTGCGCTTCTGCGCCTGCGCGCGGTGGATCGAAAACAATCGCGTCATGCTCGTTGAGTTCCATCGCCGACAAAGGCTCGCGAAAGAGATCGCGGACGCGCGCCGAAATCGGCTTCAATCCGCTGGCTTTCTTAACCGCGGCAGCAAGAGCTTCGATTGCGGACTTGTCGCCGTCAAAGGCCGAAACCTTCGCACGCGCCGCGAGCGGAAACGTAAACGCTCCTACGCCACAGAAAAGATCGGCGGCCGTTTTGACTTTTCCGACAGCCGCCACGACGCGACGCGCGATCTCGCCTTCCGCTTCGGCTACGGCCTGCACGAAAGATCCGGGCGGCAACACGACGTCCGCGGGACCGAACGAAAGAAACGGCGACAGCGTCTCCACGACGACATCATTGCCGGCGGTGAACCGCGCCAGCTGCAAATCGCTGACTGCGGAAGCAAGCCGGCTGCGAACATCGGGCGTGAGACGGCGCTCGATGCCGGTCAACTGCACATCAAGCCCTGATCTCGTCAACGTCACGATCAAGCGCGCCTCGCCGCGCCTGGAGGTCAGCGGCGCGATCAGCGCACCGAGCGCCGGAAGGATGGCGACGATTTTCGGTTCGAGGACGGGACACTCCGCAATAGCGACGAGGGCATGCGAGGCCGCCTCATGAAAGCCGATGGTCATCCCGTCGTCTGTTCGCTCGACCGAAAAAACAGCACGCCGTCGTTTTCCGCCCGGCTCGACCAGCTCATTGACATCGGCATCGAGGCCGCGCGCAGCAAAAGCCGACCTGACAAGGTCGCGCTTCCATTCTCGATACGCCTCACCCGATATGTGTTGCACTGAGCAACCGCCGCACACTCCGAAATGCTGGCAGACGGGTTCAACACGCGAAGGGCTGGGCTCGATCACTTGGACAAGACGTCCACGTTCACCGCCAACATCGGCGACAACGCGCTCGCCCGGCAGCGTGAATGGCACGAAAATCGGGCCCGCCTCGCTCTCCGCGACGCCATCGCCCTGCGCGCCGAGACGCATAATCAGAAGCTCCCGACGTTCAACCATTGCGCCGCGCCCCGATCAAATATTCCATGTTTCCCGATCCACCCGCGATCGGCGATGGCATGTCGCCAATGACACGCCAGTTCGGCTGACGATCGAGCCAGCGCCGCACACCCTCCAACGCATCGAGCCGCGCCGCCTCATCGCGAACGATGCCGCCGCTTCCGACGCGTTCCCGCCCGACTTCGAACTGCGGCTTGACCAGCACCACCAGCCACGCCCCTGCGAGCGCAAATGGCAGAACGCTGCCGAGCACTTTCGTAACAGAAATGAAGCTGACATCGACGACGATGGCGCCAACAGGCTCCGGAACGAATTCGCGCGAGAGAGCGCGCGCATCGCAATTTTCGATGGAGACAACGCGCGGATCGCTTTTCAGCCCCGAATGCAGTTGCGCCGTCCCGACGTCTACGGCGTAGACGCGCCGCGCTCCTCGTTCGAGCAAGACTTGCGTGAAGCCACCCGTTGAAGCCCCGACATCCAGCGCCACAACGCCGGCGGCATCGAAACCAAACTGATCAATCGCCGCCACGAGCTTCTCCGCCCCCCGCGAGACGTATGCTGGTGCATCGAGCGAAAGCTCTATGTTGCATGCGCTTGGAATCTCGAATGCCGGCTTGTTGCATATTTTTCCCGCGACCCGCACGAAGCCTCGCTTGATCAGATCCTGAGCGCGCGCTCGCGAAGGCGCGAGGCCGCGCGTTACAAGCATTTGGTCGAGACGCATCGTATTTGCCCGGCTCGTGCTATTGAAAACAAGTCTCTGACATCCCATGTCCCGCCGATTGCGTAATGAAAATTGGAGGGAATCCATGAGACCCGCAATCGCTGTCGCGCTCGTTGCGTTGTCGTTTCCAGTCGCTGCATGGGCAGATGGTGAACGGACGCCGGCACCCGTAGGCGCCAAAGTATTCATCATCGAACCCGCCGATGGAGCGACGGTTTCAAGCCCTGTCACGGTGAAATTCGGTGCCGAGAACGTAGAGATTGCGCCCGCCGGTACGGACAATCCGAACAGCGGCCATCATCATCTACTCATCGACGCTGAAGCCAGCGACGTCAACTCCGCCGTCCCAAGCGATGATCATCACATCCATTACGGCAAAGGCCAGACCGAAGCTTCGATTGCTTTGACGCCCGGCAAGCACACGCTTCAGCTTTTGCTCGGCGACAAGAACCACATCCCCCACGATCCGCCCGTGGAATCGAAGGCTGTCACCATAACTGTAGAATAACCACTATCGGCGGAGCGCTCCTGGGCAGCTAGGCGCGCTCCCCGATAACGCGTCTGCACGGCCGAGCGCAGCAAACACCGTCTGCACAATGCCCGACGCGTTCAATCCCGCGTCTTCATAGAGCTGCTCAGGCTTGCCGTGGTCAATGAAGACGTCGGGGAGAATTTTGCTGCGGACGCGCAGACCGCGATCCAAAAGCCCCTGCTCCGCGAGGAACTGCAGCACGTGGCTGCCGAAGCCTCCGACCGAACCTTCCTCAATCGTCACCAGCACTTCGTGGTTGGCTGCAAGCTCGCGAATGAGCCGCTCGTCCAACGGCTTCGCAAAACGTGCGTCGGCCACCGTCGTCGATAGACCGAACGTCGCCAGCTGATCCGCCGCTTTCAGACATTCGGCAAGCCGTGTTCCGAACGATAGCAGCGCTACCTTCGAGCCTTCACGTACGATACGACCCTTTCCGATCTCCAGCGGCACACCGAACTCCGGCATATCGACGCCTACGCCTTCGCCACGTGGATAGCGCAACGCGCTCGGCCGGTCATCGATCTGCGCCTGCGTCGCAACCATATGGACCAGTT
>JAICLG010000400.1 GCA_025927515.1 Hyphomicrobium sp. | reverse complement strand
TCGACCACGATCACCTGCCTGACGGTCCCGTTGACCGCTGAGGGAACGAGCGCCGCAAGCGTCGCCGCCAATGTATGTTCGGAATTGCGCGCCGGAATGATGACCGAGATCATAAGCATTTCCTGGCATTTCACAGTGCCGGCGACAAGGCATGCCAAGTCGCGGGTTAAGTTCGAAAATCATATGGGACGTCGTATTTGTTCTTTATTTGTTCTCTCCGATTTGCTAGAAGGCAGGCTCACAAAATAGCGCAGAGCCCCGAAATGACGTCCCGTGAATTGCAGAACCTGCAGCCTGGAAAACACGTCGTCGATATTGATCGTCGGCGGGGACGCGGTGCGCGTTCAAACGCCACCGGCCGTTTTGAAAAGGACAGTCACGAAGCCTATGACGATGGCTGGGAGAGCCTAGCGGAGCTTGACGCGTTCAAGACGGAGGTCTTCGAGGACGCCGCGAAATCGATCATCGCGCGCAACGATAGTCCGGATATCTCGTTTGACGGCTCGATCAATCCCTACCGAGGTTGCGAGCACGGCTGCATTTATTGTTATGCGCGACCGAGCCACTGCTATCTCGGACACTCAGCAGGGCTCGATTTCGAAACCAAGCTTTATGCGAAAACCGATGCCGCGAAGCTTCTGGAACGCGAATTCGCGAAGCCAGGCTACAAGCCATCGACACTGGCGCTCGGCGGAAATACGGATCCTTATCAGCCGATCGAACGCCAGCGGCGCATCACGCGGTCCATTCTCGAAGTGATGGCGAAGACGAACCATCCCGTCGGCATCATCACGAAGTCGGCACTCGTGGCACGGGACATCGATATCCTCCAGCCTATGGCCGAGAAGGAGCTGGCGCGCGTCGCTGTGTCGATCACGACGCTTGATCGCCGCGTCGCGCGGGCGATGGAACCGCGCGCGGCTACCCCTTCCCGCCGTCTCGAAACCGTTCAACGGTTGGCGGATGCAGGAATTCCGGTCACGGTCATGGTCGCACCCATCATTCCGGGCCTGACGGATCATGAGATCGAGCCGATCCTTGAGGCTGCCAGCAAGGCGGGCGCGCGAGACGCGGGGTACGTGCTTCTGCGCCTGCCGCTCGAAATCAAAGCTCTTTTCCGCGAGTGGCTCGCTGAAGAATTTCCCGGCCGCGCCGAGCGCGTCATCTCGCTGTTGCAATCCATGCACGGCGGACGCGATTACACGCCGGAGTTCGGGCTGCGCCAGCGTGGCAGGGGCCCCTACGCAACGCAAATCGCGATGCGCTTCAGACTTGCGAAAAATCGACTAGGCCTTGCAGGCGAGCGCAGAGACTTACGCACAGACCTCTTCGAAAAGCCCGGAGACAGGGGAAAACAACTGAAGCTGCTTTGACGGTTTCTTGCGCGATGAGCAATCTCGCGCATGAGAATTTCCGATTCGCGCATCAGGCCGACGTTCGAGCTGGAATCCGCAGAGCATCAGCTCGGCTCGCGGCCGATTGCGGGCGTCGACGAGGCCGGGCGCGGGCCTTGGGCGGGCCCTGTCGTTGCGGCGGCGGTCATTCTCAACCCGGACAAGATTCCCGCCAACATCGACGACAGCAAAGCGCTCGACGAGGATTCGCGCGCCTTTCTTTACCGGCGCATCATGAAGGTCGCGATTGTCGGTGTCGGCATCGCCGAAGTCGATCGTATCGACCGCGAGAATATTCTTGGCGCGACGCTCTGGGCCATGGCGAAGGCAGTGAG
>JAICLG010000359.1 GCA_025927515.1 Hyphomicrobium sp. | reverse complement strand
GCACCGATTATGCGTCCGCTTGCGTCACGGATCGGAGAAACGGTGAGCGAGACATCCACGAGACCGCCGTCTTTGCGCCGACGTATCGTCTGATACGATTCGATTCGTTCACCGGCACGTAACCGTGCCAAAATTCCAGGCTCCTCATCGTAGTGCTCTGGCGGCATGAGGATTGTCACTGGCTTACCAATGACCTCCTTTGCAGCGTAGCCGAAAATACGTTCTGCACCACGATTCCATGTCTGAATGACACCATCGAGATTTTTGCTGATTATCGCGTCATCGGAAGAATCGACAATCGTGGCTAGCCGACGTGCCGCTCCTTCAGCGCCCAGTCTCTCAATTCCGAAACCGAGTTGCCGCGAAATAGCGAGGCCTGAATCAAGTTCGGCTTGCGAGAAGGCATGGGGAGCATCGTAGTAGGCCATGAACTTGCCCACCAATTTGGGACCTGAAAAGATCGGAATGAAAACGAGAGCGGCAATGCCCTCATTTCTTACGACGGCTTTTAACTCTGGCGTGACATCGCTTGTTAGCTCGATATTATCGATGCATATCGGAGCCGCTTCCTTGTCTTCTGGCTTCCAGGGCGAGTGACCGTCGACTGCCACGCGATAATCCTCGGAAAGATTGCGCCATGCGACGAACCGCATCACAAGAGTTGCGTCGTACATAAGTATGGACGCCCGATCGCAACGCAGTACGTCGACGATCGCATCGAGGCCCGCCTCGTAAACCTCAACAAGCGATTCTGCCCGGAACAGCCGGTCCGTAAATGTGTATAACGCCTTCTCAGTGTCCGTCAGGCGCTGCAGAACGCGTGTCTGTTCAACGGATTTTGCCTCCGACCTCCAACGTTCTATCGCGATAGCCGCTTGGTTGGCTGCAACTCTAAGCAATGTTCGCTCGGCGTCAGTCGGGAAGTCTTGCCTTCGGCTCAACACCACAACACCAGACCCCAGCTCTCTCCCAAGGGGTACGCAAGTAGCCCGAAGCCTACTCAGATTGTAATCGATGTCGAAGATTGAATTCGGCCGATATCGCTTACGGATCTCTGCAGGATCTATGGGCTGCTCCCCCGAGGACTGATGCGAGTGCACGGATTGCACTTCGGGGTCCCGCAGGAAGACGCATGCAAAGTCGGCATCAAGGATGCTTACCGCCAGCATGCCAATGCTGTCGGCGATTTGGCGAGCATCGGCTTTGATCCACAGTGCCGGCAGGCTCGATAACGCAACAAGATCGCGGACGCAGCGCCGAAGCTCTGCGTCACTTGCAGCGTTCTCTAATCCCAGTGTGGGTGGATGGGCCCGAGCCGCAACCATTGGACCTCAGCGGGGACGGCCGCTTAGCTCGGCAAGGAATTCTTTGGGGGGAACATAGAAAGGATTCTCTTGCAGCACCCCCCCCACGATCACCTGCGGGTGCGTCCGCATGATATCCATCACCACGGGCGCGCTAAACTTGCTGAGATCGTAGGTGCATACGACGACGTCATCATACTGAGGTAGAAATTCGTTTAGCCGCGTTTCGTATTCGACAATATCATGAACCCCGGGCAGATCTTGCAATGCCCATTCCATGTTTGCCCAAAGACGCGTCATCGGAAAACCGCTTGCACGACCGCCTTCAAGGACTTCCCTAATCAGGTCGAGCATAGCGTATTGGTCAAAGCGGTTGCCACGCAGGTAAGCGCTTTCCCAAGGTCGAATTTCAAGCTGGCCTTTTTGCTCGGCCTTAGCGACGTCAATGCCGGCCGCTTCCAACTTCTCACGACGGAGCCCTAGATGGGCTTTGTCGACCACCTGAAAAACCCGCTCGCCAGCCTCGGCGCCGTCTTTCGAGAATGGCACCAAAAGGTCGTACTCTTCGTCTCGGCTGTTGAAGAACGCACAGGCATGACATGGGCAGCGGAACTCGGACTGCCCAATGGACACCGAACGGTTTAAATTCATGGGACCCCCCTATGGATAGCACTCAACGCGACGCGGCGAGAATGGTTCCGCCGGGCATTAGGGCCGGTGGACAGTATCTTTTATCGTCTACCCTACTATATTACAGGTCGTCGCAACTTCGTCCGGCTACAATATCAGGCCGAGGCTTCGATCTAATGAGCCGTGGCCGCTCAAGTCAGTCGTCGGTGACGACCAGACGGAACCCATCGAGGGAGCGGCTTTTCACGTTTCCCCAAAGGATGCCGCCGCCTCGTCAAGAACGGCGCGAATCTTCTGTGCCAATTGCGTGATCGAATATGGCTTGGAGATGAGATAAACGCCGGCATCGACCTTCCCGCCATGGATGATGGCGTTTTTCGTATAACCACTAGTGAACAGCACCGCGATCGAACGCCGCTCCTGACGCGCCGCGTCGGCAAGCTTGCGCCCGTTCAGCTCAGGCATCACGACGTCCGTGAACAAGAGGTCGACCTTTTTGTCCGACTTCAGTATGCGGAGCGCGTCAGTTGACGACTGGGCTTCAATGACTTGATAGCCAATTTCTAAAAGCGCCTCGGTGGCGATTTGTCTGACCTGTTC
>JAICLG010000332.1 GCA_025927515.1 Hyphomicrobium sp. | reverse complement strand
GCAACTGGTCGAATTGGACGAGATTTCCTTCATTAGGAAGGGGAGCAAAAGGCAAGGCCGCATCGCTGCTTTGGCATGAGACGAAGACTCCTTAGTTGTCATCCCGGGCGAGCCGGTTTGCGAGACCCGGGATCCAGATGCTTGCGCTTCTCTGGGGCCGGCTTTTCACTGCGCTTCGGCCGGGATGACAAGAAGGGATGATGTTCCCCCCATCCGCCCTTTCAGGGCACCTTCTTTTCCAGGGAGAAGGAAGGGGAGCAAGGGCGAGATTGTATCGCTGCCAGGAAAGGATTGTCTCGGGCTCTACGCGTCGCCGACGCATTCCTCGTCGAAGCCTGCTTCAACGAGGCGGACGAGCGCTTGCAACGCTTCCGGACCCTGCGGTCCGATGGCGACGATGTGCAGTTCGGAGCCGGGGCTCGCCGCCAGCATCATCAGGCCCATGATCGAGGTCCCGCCGACGGACTGGCCGTGATGCGTGACCGTCACCACCGCGTCGTATCGTTCTGCGCATTTGACGAACTTCGCTGACGCCCGCGCGTGCAAGCCCTTGACGTTGCGAATGGTGACGACGGCTTCCGGTCTCAGGCTGTTGGAGAGTTCAGGCATCTTTGCGTTTTACACCATCAACCACCGGAAAGCTCTTGGCTCGCGACCTTGATGTATTTCTTGCCGGCGTCGCGGGCCATGATCACGGCTTCGGGCAATGGAACTTCACTGCGGATACTCGCGAGCTTCACCAGGATCGGAAGGCTGATGCCGGCGATGACTTCAGCTTTCGTTTCATCCATCACGGATATGGCCAGATTGGACGGCGTGCCGCCAAACATGTCCGTCAAGATGATCACGCCGTCGCCGTTGTTGACGTCCCTGACCGCGTCCAGGATGTCGAGGCGACGGGCTTCCATGTCGTCGTCAGGCCCGATAGCAATCGCTTTCAGCGCCTGTTGAGGGCCGACAACGTGTTCCAGTGCATTGCGGAATTCCTGGGCTAGGCCGCCATGCGTGACAATGACAAGTCCGATCATGAACGCCCGGCCGTTAAAAATCTTCTTGCGGCGACAACCGGATAAGCTTCGCCATTTGGCCGGAAAGTGGCAAGTGTTTGCTGCCGGTGCAAGCGGTTTCTGGAACCACTTAAGGCTTACGCCCAATTCGTGGCAGCTCCGCCATGCAGAGAGCCGCGATCAGCTTCGCCGCGGCGGAGGCTTCGAATGGAAAAACACGGATTACGGGAATTTCAAGGCCTAAAAGTACGACCTTTGGCCAGGGGTCCGGAAAGCGCTCGGGGCGGCCTTCCCGGATAAGATCGGCGACGAGTACAATTTCCGCTTGGTCCGCGACGGCAACTTCGAGAATGCCGAGCCCGCGTACTTCGAGCTTGCCGCGCAACGCCGGAGGCGCTGTCGCGATGAGCTGCGGGGACGCGCGGTTCGAGTCGTTGCTCAGGATGACCTGGTCGTCGGAGACGAGCTTCACCATGTCGGGCAGAATGGTCGAGGGCGTGAGCCCCAGGCATCGTAGCGCGAGATCGGATTTTCCAGATCCTGACGAACCACGGATCAGCACGCCGCGGTTTCCGACCGCGATGGCCGTCGCGTGGATGCGATCAGTCTCGTCTGGCAAACCCGGCTCCTGCATATCCTGTCATCGGCAGGCGGACCGTGAAGCGCGCGCCACTCGCGGCGCCTGTGCCGTTCTGCGGCCGGTTCTCGGCGAAGATCTCGCCGTCATGGCTGACGATGATTTCCTTCGAAATCGAGAGCCCGAGGCCTGAGTTCTTGCCGCGCTTGTTATCGGTCTGGGGGCGATCGCTGTAGAACCGGTCAAAGATCTGCGTGAGCTTGTCTGGCGGTATTCCCGGGCCTTGATCCTCGATCACGATTTCGATTTTGCGACCGTTCGGTCGCGCGCGCACGCTGACGACGCTGCCTTCAGGAGAAAACGACAGGGCATTGTCGATCAGGTTGGTGAATACCTGTCCGAGCCGGCCATCGTTGCCGCGCACTTTATAAGAGGCGGGGGGCGCGGGGTCGACGATCAGCTCAATTTTGCGGCTGTCGTCCGCCAGCATGTCCGCAAACAGGCCGTTGATGTTTTCAAGCACGGTGCGGATGTCGATCGTCTGCATCTGCTGGCGCGCCAGCTCGGCGTCGAGACGCGAGGTGCTGGAAATGTCGTTGATCAAGCGATTGAGGCGCTTCAGCTCCGACTGAATCTCGGTGACGAGTTCTTTCCGGGTCGAATCCGTCTTTGCGTAGGTCAGCGCTTCCGCGGTCGATCGCGCGGCTGCCAGTGGGTTCTTCAGTTCGTGCGCGACATCGGCGGCAAACTTCTCGCTTGCTTCGATGCGCCTGTAGAGCGCGTTCGTCATGGCGGCGAAGGCGCGGCTGGTCTGGCCAACTTCGTCACGGCGCTCGGTCAGATCGGGCAGTTCCTGGCGCGCCGAGATGTTCTGCGTAACTTGATAGGCCGCGTCGGAGAGACGCCGCATTGGACCAGCCACCGTGCGTTCAAGCACAAGCGAGCTGCCGATCGACACGAGCAGCGCCATCGCAGCGATCTGGAGGATCAGCCAGCGTTCGTCCCAGAGCACGTCGTCGATGTCGCCCGGCTTGGTTGAGACGAGCAGCACGCCAAGAATTTTGTTGCCGCGCTTGATCGGCTCGGCCATCGACACGATCTGCTGACCCTGCTTGTTGAGCAACAGAATCGGCTTTTCGACGCCGCGCTCGGCCGCAATCTTGACCTCCGGATAGCGAAAGCCGTTGGCCGTGCCGAGCTCGCGATAGACCTTCAGTTCTTTGTTGATGATCCAGTAGTTGAGCCGCGTCCAAAAGTTGCGAAGGCGCGGAGCAGGGCTGTTGTCGGCGCCGGCATTCGATTCCGGATCATCCGAGAACAGCGTGTCGCTGTTGATGATCAGCGTGCCTTTCGCCGAATAGACGCGCGCCTTGAGGCTTGCCGGTCCGACGAGCTTCCTCAGCACCATAGCGGCCTGGTGGGGGTCTATCGGCAGCTCGAGGGCCGCGAAGGCATCGTCGCGCCGGGCCCAGGGTCCGGTTTTGTCAGGCAGCCGGCTTGGATCAAAAATAGCGCGGTCGTTGACGGCGCGATAAGCGATCGCTTCGGCCGTAATGCGGGAAACCGTC
>JAICLG010000315.1 GCA_025927515.1 Hyphomicrobium sp. | reverse complement strand
TCACGGCCTCGATCTCGGGTCGGCGCAAGCGATGACGCTCAATAATGCCTATGTGCGACTCATACAACCTTCAGAGCTTCTCGATGATGGCCGCAGCGCAATTGCCTGGGACACGGTCGATCTGACACGTGAGACGCGTGCAAAGCGGAAGGGGCAAGGCGAATGGCGCATCTCGAAATCCGCGGTCATTTACGGATTCGCAGTGTGGTGGACGGCCGAGCTTGTGCCCGGCCTCACGCTTTCGACGGCCCCCTCGGCACCGCGCACCCACTGGGAGCAGCTTTATTTTCCATTGTCGAAGCCGATCGAAGCCAAGGCACGTGAACACATCCGTCTTGAGCTTCGTTCAAATTCGTCTGAAGAGGCAGGAACCCATCTCGCGTGGACAGCGATCCACAAGAACGCGCAGGGGGGCGTGCTTTCACGTCAGGCGCACGATCTCAATAAGGGCTATTTGCCTTGAAGCGCGGGACTATTGCAGCGCGCTGATCGATGGTATGCGGGTCCAATAATTATGAGGGGTGCAAATCATGATGGTTCTGATCGTCGGCCTAATCCTGTTTCTCGGCCTCCACCTTCTGCCGACGTCGCCGGAATTGCGTGACAGCCTGAAAGAGCGGGTCGGCGAAGTTCCCTATCGGATTATCTTCTCGCTGCTGTCGATCGCCGGACTGGCAATCATCATCCTCGGCTTCCACAAACTGCAGCTTCATCCGGGCAAGAACCCAATCCTGTGGGATCCGCCCGTATGGACGCGGCACCTCGCAGTCGGATTGATGCTGCCTGCGATGATCCTGCTCGTTGCAGCGGCTATCCCGTCGCGCATTCGCACCGCGGCGAAGCATCCGATGCTCGCGGCGATCAAGATCTGGGCCTTGGCGCATCTTCTCGCAAATGGCGATCTTGGTGGAATTTTGCTGTTTGGATCTTTCCTCGCGTTTGCCGTTTATGACCGTATCTCGGTGAAGAGGCGCGGCGCGCGCGGACCGCTCGGAAACGCATCGCCTGCGAGTCCCGTAAACGACGCGATCGTCGTGGTCCTCGGGATTGCGCTCTACGCGGCGTTATTGCTCGGCGGGCATCAATGGCTGATCGGAGTATCGCCAATGCCGCAACTCGCGCCGGCGCTTTAAGCAGGGACTGGAGATCGCGCCGTCGCCTTGCGGAATAGAAAGAGGACGAGGATTGCGATCCAAGCGCCGATGGCGAGGAACCATGCGACCGGGTCGATGACGTAATCCCAGAGGTTGAGGCTTCGGCCGGCGCTCAACAAGAAGCCGGCGATGCCGATGTCCAGTGCGGCGAGAATGAACAGGTATCGCCGGTAGATCGCGTACGCGAGAAGCGCGGCGAGGGCGAGCGGCAGGAGATAGCCGCTATACCCGAGAACGTAGGTGTCGTAGTTCAGGATGCCGGTGGCGCCGGGATAAAGAATGAGCCCGGCCACGACGAGGGCTCCGGTTCCGAAACGATACTCGGCGCTTCGGTCGAAGCTTCGGCCGGTTACGGTCGTGAATGCGAATATAATAAGCAGCAAAAGGCCAGGAGCCGATGGCCGTTCGATCGCCGATACGATCCATTCGAATCCGGATCGTATCGAGATATGCACGCAGGCGGCTACGGCGATTGCAGCGAGTCCAAGGATGATGCGCGTTGCTGGACGACAGCGCACGATCAAGCCCAGAGCAGCTCCTGCCACGAATAGCAGCAAGACGGAACTCGATCGATCAAGACAATAGTCGATGACTGACATCATTTTTGTGCCGCGGACATTTCCGAGTTGTGCTCCAGCCAGGCGCTCGAGATGCGCACGTGACCAATCACCTTCCTCGGCCTGGAAAAGACGACATCGAATTGACCAGCCTCGGACTCGAGAAGAAAAGGATAGGCGACGGCGTCATCGAGATCGTCATTCTTCATTTGCGCGATGGTGCCTATGCGGCGCAAATTCGTGCCGTCGAGATTGGAAAAGGCGAGCTTGATGTTGCGCTCTTCCTCGGGGTCGTCATTGAACGCGAAGAGGATGCGCGTACCGTCGTAACGGATCGCAGAGATCGGCCCTCCGGGATTTGGAAAGGACGTCGGTTTGGGCACGGTCCACGTTCGTCCCGCATCATTGGTGTGCGAGATGAGGATGCGGTGGGTTCTGACGTGTTTCAGACGCCGAACGAACGCAATCGCTGTCTTCGGTCCGGTTGGGATAATGGACGGTTGGAGTCCGACCTTTCCGCCATGGCCCATTCTCAATCTGTCGATGATGCGCCCATCTTTGTTCAGAATGAACATCACCGGAAACTTGGTAACCATCTCGTGGTAGGCGGGCAGCGCGATACGATCGCCGGAAAGGCGGACCGGCAATGCCTTCGTGAGATGCGACATGTTGAGGAACGGCGACATGTAGAGCCGTTGCGCCGGTCCCCAGGTCCGGCCGTTGTCGAGACTGCGCATCATCATGATTTCGCACGTTGCCCAGCCGCTCAGCCTGGAGGCGGCAAAGAACAACCAGATCTCGTTGGGTGACCGCCGGAAGGGCACGGGATTGGCGAGGGATTTGACCGTCAGGCCCACGTCGCGGGCGACGGTCTTGCTGTTCGTCACAACCGTTGTCGGAGACCAGTGTTGGCCATCGAAGCGCGAGGACATGAGCTCGGCGTTGTTCGCGCCCTCATACACGGCGCGGTACCAGAACGCGAGCAGTCCAGCAGGTGTTTCGATGATCGAGGCGCCGTGAACGAAATCGGGTTCGTTGGCGGGTGTGATGACTTCGCTTTGAAGTTTGAGATCACCGCGAACGGGCGTTTGCGGAACATCCACGACGAACGTCCAGGGCGCAACGCGGTCTGCCATCCGATAGACGAGGAGTGCGCCCAACACGCCTGAGATGCAAAGGATCGCCCACATCGCGAACGTGTTGGCCGCGTATTTTGTCACAAAGCGTATCCATTGCAGTTGGTCGCGACCGGTATAGTTCGGCGCGGATTGATGTCAACGCAGGTGCGAAACATACCCGTCGGCATTTTGCGACGGTGGAAAGAATTAAATCCCAAGTGTCACTTCGTAAGCACGATGAACTCGGTTCCGGCGCCGTTCTCACTTAGCGGCAATTTGCGGTCGGAGACGATGAGCGATGAGCCGGGACGTGCGCGCTCGGTGATCGTCGCGAGGATATCGTCGGGTATCTTGAAGGCGCCGAGTGCTGCGTTTGCCAGTCGGACGTTCAAAGGTGTTTCGTCTGTTTCCGGTACGTGGTGTTTGCGTGATTCGTCCGGTGAGGGCTCGCTTACGGAAGGTATCTGCGCACTGACCAGCCGCCAGTCGAAGGTATCGGGATCGCTGCCATAGCGCATCGCCGTGAACACGTGCGTTCCGACGGGTCCGGGCAGCGGCGCGACGTCGATGGGGGCTTCGAGCACAGGTTCGAAGCCTTGCCGGACATAGATCCGCTGGGCTTG
>JAICLG010000146.1 GCA_025927515.1 Hyphomicrobium sp. | reverse complement strand
GCCGTTTGATCGACTGAGGCAAAATACAAAACGGCGGATCACAGTCCGCCGCTCTGCCGATTTGAGATGCACGGTTTCTCAGAACTTCACCTTCACGCCACCGTAAGCCGCGAACGGCATCGCCGGTGTGAAGCTGCGAGGATCGGTGAAATCGAACTCGCCGAGCGACGCACCCGACGCCTCCTCGGTATCGAAGAACGTGCCGTAAGTGCCGTAATGGTTGTCGAAAAGATTGTCGATCAAGCCGTAAATCTGGATATGGTCCGTCAGGTCGTATGACGTGTGAAGATTAACCTTCGCGTAGCCCGCAAGCTTCGGGTTCGAATTGTTCTCGTCGCCGTAGAAGTATTGTCCGCTCGACGCGATGAGATCGGCGCCGAACTTCCATTTCGACGTCAGCCAATAGTCGAACCCGGCTTTAAAAATATGATCGGGAACGCCGGGAATGTGATCGCCCGGCATGACCTCGATGCATTCCGCATTCGGGTCCGACACGGTTACGCATTCGCCCGCATTTGGATTGTTCGGCGAAAACTGCTCGTAGCCTTTTCGGAACGTGGCATTGGTATAGGTATAGCTGGCGTAGAGATTATAGCGGTCGGTCGTATACTGCGCGCTCGCTTCGATGCCCTGGCGAAGCGTGTTCGTCGCGTTCACAAAAAACCCGCGCGTACCGCCTGGAGCGATTTGCGTCACGATGTCGTTGGTGTTGAGCGTTCGGAAGAGTCCGGCGCTCCATTGGAAATGATTATGCCGATCCCCATGATCGCCGCGAAGACCGACTTCCCACGTATGCGAGACGACCTGCTTCAGCGGCGGATCTGCCGTCAGGAAGCTTTCGATGAGGCAGGGATTGTCCGGATCGGCGCAGGCGCTTTCGGCAGGCGTTGGAGCGCGGTTCGCTTCCGAGTATCCGCCGTATAGCGAAATACCGGGGACGAGCTTGTACGTCAGTCCGGCCGCCGGATTGAAACGCTCGAAGATGCCCGTCGTGTTGAGATCGGGATTGGTCGGATCATTCAGGTCAGAAAGCCTGATCGCGGCATAGTTATAGCGGCCACCGGCCGTGATGGAGAGCTTCGAAGTCACGTCGAACGTATCGGTGATATAGAGGCCGAAGTAATCGTTGGCCGCCGTAATATTGCGCGGCGTGAAATCCTCAGGCCCCGTCAGCGTCGTCCCCGTTCCTTGAACGACGAAGTGCGGACGGAAGAAGCCGACTTCGCTTGACGCTCCGTAAATGACATGACCGTGATCGTAGCTCGTGCCGATCAGGAACTGGTTGTTGTGACCGAACACCTTGTTCTTGTTCACTGCCTGCAGCGTCGCGCCGAAACTGTCGGCATTCTGCGATGTGTAATCGATCGAGCCGAGCTCGCCGCCCGGATTGGTAACCGTTGAACCACCGGGGCCTGTAAGCTGCTCGCCATCTTCGTTGCAAAGAATGCCAGGGTTGGTGTCGCACGCTTCGAATTCGGCGATGTTGCCGTCGCTATGGCTTTGCTCGAAGTGCCGATAGTAGGCGACGCCCGACACCACCGTCGCCGGCGCGACTTTGATCTGCCCGTTGACCGACACCATCTCGACCTGGTTGTCGGTGACCTGCGGGTTCGTATAGGCCCGGTTCCAAGCGGAATCGAGCAATTGCTCCGGCGCTGCAGCCGTCACGCCATACTTGTTGTTGGCGCCGGTGAAGTTGATGTGGAACTCGGAGTTGTCGCCCTTGAAGCCAAGGTCCGTGTACATGCGATTGATCGTCGTCGGACCGAATTCGCGCCACCCGTCGTCATTGATGTTCTGGAGCGCGATGTAAGCACCGACATTCCCGCTCTGCATGCCGGCTTGCGCCGACTCCTGGATCCGTCCGAACGAACCAGCGCGAAAGTCGAATTCGGCTCCGTGATAGTTGAACCCATTCTTCATGTCGAAGCTGATCGACCCGCCGAGCGCGTTCAAACCGAACACCGGATTGCCGGTCATGACGGTGACGTTGTTGATCGCGACGTCAGGTAGAAAGTCGAGATTGACGACGTCGCCGAACGCTTCGTTGATGCGCACGCCGTTCTGATAGACGGCCATGCCCTGCGCGACGCCGTTGACGGGCGAGACTTCAAAGCCGCGAAATTGAATGTCGCTCTGAAAGCCGTTGCCCTGAACATCGCTGATAATGATGCCGGGTACGCGCTGCGCGAGATAATCCTGCGGTACGACCGACCCGGTCGAAGCGATATCCGAAGCCGTTACCGTACTGACCGTGCCCGGCACCTTCGCAACCGGAATCTCGCTGCCCCCGATTGGCGACATTTTGACTTCGGTCGGCTCCGCCGTCGCTGGCGCAGGCTGCGGCGCGGGCGCTGCCGCAACCGGGACAGTGGCCTTTTTCGCTTTGACCTGCCGAACGGGCTTCGGCTTCGGTTTTGGTTTCGGCTGCTGCTGAATGACCTGAACTTCGGGCAGGCTCGTACCGCCAGGCGAGATCTCAGTCGCGTCCGGGGTCGTCGTCGGTGCGGGAGCTGGATTGACAGAAGGTGCCGGCGCCGGATTTGTCGCAGGAGGAGTTGCAGGTTGCGACGTTCCCGCCGAGCCGCCACCCGCTTCTTGCGCCACGGCGACGCTGCCTCCGCCCAGAACACAGCACAATACGCCGGCGATCGCCGACGTGATGGTCCTGGCCTTCATTCCCCCGACTTCCCCATGCATGAGAGAGTGCGACTTGTTGAACGAGCAGAGTTGCAGCTCAAAGCGCCCCCCGCGCCGCGACTCTTGCGGCCACTCAAACTCAGCAAGCGTGGCTTGCCCGCTTGGGTCAATCTGTCGAGTGTCAGGAAATGATCTCGGGCTGATTTAGGAATTCGAGTCGTTGCTAACGGGCAACATTTCTAGACGGCGGCGGGAATTATGCGTGATGATTTTCGGGAAATATTCTCGCTGCATTGCATCGCATCGAAGCACCCCCAAGTGCTGCCTCGATCTCTTCTAAAAAACATTCCAAATCAAACCGTCACTACTTGTCGCAGACGCGAGAAAATTACCGATTCTAACGCAATTGATACTGGCAACGACCTTGCAAAATGGCTACACGCATTTTGGCAACCATGCCTTTTCCGAAACAGAAAGTCATAGCGTGATCAGAACTCTGAAGCGTGTTTTATTGCCATGCGCGATCATCGCATCGACGACATTGGCAGCGCCGATAGCAGGCGCCGATCCGCAGACGAGCCCAACCGACGGTGCGTCTGTAAACGTCGAGCTGAACAAACTCGAGCCCGTCGATCAGAACTGCCGCGCTTACGTCGTTGTCACCAATGGCACCGAGACGAACTTCAAGTCCTTCAAGATGGATCTGGTCCTGTTTCAGACAGATGGCGTGATCGGAAAGCGCTTTTCGATCGACCTCGCGCCGCTCCGTCCGAAAAAGAAAAGCGTCAAGCTCTTCGATATCGATGGAATGTCTTGCGACAAGATCGGGTCGATGCTCGTCAACGACGTGATGGAATGCAAGTCGGACACAGGCGCAGGGCAGAACTGCCTTCAGGAACTGACCACGTCGTCACGGACAAAAGTTCAACTATCAAAGTAAACGGTGACCGCCTTGTATTTATTGGCAGAAGAAATTGCCAGCCGCGATCTTTCAGCCCTCGGACTGTTCCATCACGCTGACATCGTCGTGAAATGCATCATCCTCGGTCTGCTCTCCGCCTCAGTTGTCTGCTGGGCAATGACATTCGAGAAATTTATCCGCGTCTGGCTCGTCAATCGTGAGATTCGCGCGCTGGAAAAAAGCGGCAAGACCGGATCGTTCCCCGTTGCCAAGTCGAGCGGGCTCATCCGCGCCATCGTCGATGCGGCACGCGTCGAATGGGCCGAAGGCGCCCACGGCGGTAGCAGCGGTGAAATTCGCGACCGTCTCGAGATTGCGATGCGCAGCGCCACGAAACGGCAGCTGAAGGGTATCGAACAGGGTCTGCCGTTTCTTGCGACACTGGGCTCCGCCGCGCCGTTCATCGGCTTGTTCGGAACGGTCTGGGGCATCATGCACTCGTTCACCGCGATCGCGCAGTCCAAGGACACCAGCCTCGCGGTTGTCGCGCCCGGTATAGCCGAAGCGTTGTTCGCGACTGCGGTCGGTCTCGCCGCTGCGATCCCGGCCGTTATTTTTTACAACCAGATCACCGTCGCACTCGGCCGCGCCGCTGATCGGGTCGCGCCCGCGATCGTCAATCTTGCACGATCGCTGTCTCGTGGTGGTGTCGAGGGTATGAACTGATGGGAATGTCGGTTGGAAGTGGCGCGTCCGGCGACGACGACAACGGCTATAAGCCGCTCGCCGAGATCAACGTCACGCCGATGGTCGACGTGATGCTTGTGCTGTTGATCATCTTCATGGTCGCCGCGCCGTTGATGGTGCAGGGCGTGCCCCTTGAGCTTCCGAAAACGTCGGCGTCCAAGCTCGGCACCGTCAAAAAGCCGATGGTCGTTTCACTGTCGCCCGATGGAAAGCTCTACATTCGCGATGAAGAGGTAACACCGCAGACGCTCGTCTCCCGCCTGATGGAAATCAAATCGCAGGAAGGCGACGGCATCGTCTACGTGCGCGCCGACCGCAAGATCGCCTACGGCGACGTGATGACGTTGCTCGGAAAAGTCGGTGAGTCAGGGTTCTCCCGCGTCTCGCTCCTTTCGCAACCTTCCCCGTCGGCAAACACCGCAACGAACTGAAGCCCGAGCTGTCACATGAATTGGCTTCGCTGGACCGCCATCATACTCTCCGTGCTCGTCCACGGATCGATAGGCTACGCGATGTTGCCATCGCTCCAGCAAACAAATCCCCAAGCTCTCGACGCGGGTAAAGGCACCGACATCGTCCTCGTCGAGCAGGGCATTGCCGAAGAGGGAGATGCGAAACTCGGGGACGCTCTCGAAACCATCGAAACGGCTGAAGTCACGCCCGTCCAGGCGGCGCCGCCCCCGCCTCCCCAGGAAGTGAAACCCGACGAACTTCGCGACGTCATCGCTTCCGACGCGAGCACGGTCGAACAGCAGGTCGTGAAGACGGATGATCCCCCGCCGCTCAAAAAACCACCGCCGCCGCCGGACACGGTTCAGGCCCCCCCACAGCCAGAGCAGGTCGCGGTCGTCACGCAGCAAAGTTCGGGCGAAGCCAAGTCGGGCGGCGACGCCAAGCTGCTCGGAATCTACTTGGGCCAGATCAACAGCCACGTACAGCGCGCCAAGATAAACCCACGCTCGGGGAAATCCGGAACGGTCGTGATGCGCTTCACGATCGACGTCACGGGAAAATTGCTATCCAAGGAAATCGCCAAGAGCTCGGGTTCGAAAATCCTCGATGAGGCCGCGACGGCGGCCCTCGACAGGGCGGCGCCCTTCCCGCCAATCCCACCAGAGGTTAGCATCAGGCCGCTCGCGTTCACGCAGCCGTTCAAATTCATTATCCGTTAACGGACAGTGTCCGCCGGATCGCATGAAGTATTTAAGCGCTTATTTACTTAAAATGACGTTCTTTCGATAAACGACTTACAGCACGGTGTTTTCGCGAAACTCCGCCGCTGCCGGCGATGTTGCTTCTTTGCGAACCGCCGCGGGCCTCCCTTAACCTCGGATTAGGTACTCGCCCATAAATTGAAGCCTGTCACCAGCACCGCGCTAAGCTGTAGAAGCTGTACAAAATGCCTTTCGGTTCCGTAGGAAACCCGAAGTCCAACACCTTGATGACCGAATACGCATCGCTCCTGAGCGACGCGGTTCTGCGTCGCCGCGCGCACGTTGCCGAAAATTCCGCTCGCATCGAGACCGAGCTCGCAAGCAAGATCAAATCCGAATTCATCGCGAACATGAGCCACGAGCTCAAAACACCGCTCAACACGGTGATCGGTTTTTCGAAGCTGCTGAACCAGCACCAGGACCGCCCGCTGCCGGATAAGGAAATCGTCGAATACGCGGCGCTGATCCACGAAGCTGCAGGCCGTCTTCTGTCGATCATCAACGATATCCTCGACATCTCGAAGCTCCAGAGCGGCGCATACACGATCGACAGCCATGAACTCAATCTCGAGGACATCCTGACCAGTATCCTCGACGAGTTCCAGCCGCAGGCAGATGGCGGCGAGATTACGCTGTCTCGCGAGATCGCCCCCGATCTCCCGTTCGTGCGCGGCGACGCGAACAAGTTGAAGCAGATATTTTCGAACATTCTGTCGAACGCGATAAGGTTCTCATCCGCGGGGGGCACGGTTTCGTTGAAGGCATTCCGCACCGACGACCACGGCATCGCGATCCTCATCCGCGACAGCGGCGTCGGCATGAGCCCCGAAGAGATCAGCGTCGCGATGACCCCCTTCGGCCAGGTCGATGGCGGCCGCTCGCGTTGGCGCGAAGGAGCCGGTCTTGGCCTGCCGATCGCCAAAGCCCTTATCGAGCTGCACCACGGCCACCTCGATATCCACTCTGAGGCGAACGAAGGTACGGAAGTCATAATCACATTTCCCGGGCGGCACAGCATGACAACCCCGTCCGCGGCTGCGGTGTCCGGCATCCGGCATCCGCAAGAAAGCACCCCATGAAGAGCCAGCAGGAGCATCCCGCGGATACCTCGATCGGCCGCATCGTCTCGGTCAATGGATCGAAGGCGATCGTTCTGCTCGACAATGCGAGCAAAAAACGCGCCCGAGGCCAGAACGAACGTCCGGACATGGGCACGCTGATCGCAATCGATACAGCATCGACCCTCGTCCTCGCGACCGTATCGGCGCTGAGCGTTCCCGTGCCGTCGCAACGCGAAGGCGACGACGAAGTATGGATTGCCGAAATCGGCCTCGTCGGCGAGCTGACGAAACAGGCTGACGACAGGCAGCCGAAATTCAATCGCGGCGTGACGGTCTATCCGGCGCTTGGCGATCGCGTGCGTCTCGCCTCCAAATCCGAATTGGAACATGCCTTTTGCGGTGACACGAGTCAGGCGATCCGCATCGGTTCCATCCGGCAGGACAGCTCCATTCCGGCCATGGTCCGCGTCGATGAGCTTCTTGGAAAGCACTTTGCCATTCTCGGCACGACGGGAACGGGAAAATCTTGCACGACCGCTTTGATCTTGCGCTCCATCCTGGAAAAGAATCCGGCGGCCCATGTCGTCTTGCTGGACCCGCATAGCGAGTACGCGTCCGCCTTCACGGAATGGGCCGAAGTCATCTCACCGCGGAACATGCATCTGCCTTATTGGCTTTTGACGTTCGAGGAAATCGTCGAAGTGCTCGTCGGCGACGGCGACCGCAAGGCCGAGACGGACGTCCTCCAGGAGGTCATCCCGGTCGCCAAAAGCCGGTACGCGAACAGCCGCAACGCCGAGCAGGCCAAGCCTCGCCGGGCATTCGATCCCGCCCGTTATACGGTCGACACCCCCGTGCCGTACCGCATGTCGGAAGTCGTTTCCTTGATCAACGACCGAATGGGGCGATTGGAAAACAAGAAGGATCTGACCCCCTATCGCAACCTGAAACACCGCATCGAGGCGATTTCTCAGGATGCGCGCTACTCCTTCATGTTCGG
>JAICLG010000022.1 GCA_025927515.1 Hyphomicrobium sp. | reverse complement strand
TGATGATCTCGTCGACCGCCTTTTCGATGGCGCCGGTATCGGTCACCTGCTTCATGCCGCGTTTTTCGACGATTTCCGACGGATCACCACCTTCGGTCCAGACGATCTCGAATAGGTCCTTTGCGATCTTTCCGGAAATTGCGTTCGAGGAGATGAGATCGACGATCGCTCCGAGCTGCGCCGCCGAAACCGGGCTATGCTCGATGTCCTTGCTTTCTTTGTTCAGCCTGCCGAAGAGCTCGTTGATGACCCAGTTGGCGGCAAGCTTTCCGTCGCGTCCCTGAGCGACGCTTTCGAAGTAATCGGCTGACGATCGCTCGGCGACAAGGACATCGGCGTCGTAAGCCGAGAGGCCGAAGGCTTTCATGAAACGTGCGCGCTTCTCATCAGGAAGTTCCGGGAGCTTTGACTTCAGCGCGTCCACATAATCCTGAGTCAATTCGAGCGGTAGCAGATCGGGATCCGGGAAGTAGCGATAATCGTGCGCCTCTTCCTTCGAGCGCATCGAACGCGTTTCGCCCTTGGCTGAATCAAACAGACGGGTTTCCTGATCGATCGTGCCGCCCTCCTCGATGATGTCGATCTGCCGGCGGGCCTCGTATTCGATCGCTTGCCCGATGAAACGAATGGAATTGACGTTCTTGATTTCACAACGCGTGCCAAGCTTGTCGCCGGGCTTGCGAACCGAAACGTTAACGTCGGCACGCAGATTACCCTTCTCCATGTCGCCGTCGCACGTGCCGAGATAGCGGAGAATGCTTCTCAGCTTCGTGACATACGCTTGCGCCTGCTTCGATGATCTGAGATCGGGCTTCGACACGATCTCCATCAGGGCGACGCCGGAGCGGTTCAAATCGACATAGGAATAGTCGGGGTGCTGGTCGTGCAGCGATTTTCCCGCGTCCTGCTCCATATGCAGACGCTCGATACCGACCTTTAGCGGTTCGCCGTCGACTTCGATCTCGACCTCGCCCTCACCGACAACCGGCTGCTTATACTGCGAGATCTGATAGCCCTGCGGCAGATCGGGGTAAAAGTAGTTCTTGCGATCGAAGACGCTCCTTAAGTTGATCTCCGCCTTGAGGCCGAGCCCGGTGCGGACTGCCTGCGCCACGCACTCCTTATTGATGACCGGAAGCATTCCGGGCATTGCCGCATCGACAAGCGAGACATGACTGTTCGGGTCCGCGCCGAAGGCCGTCGAGGCGCCGGAAAACAGTTTCGCGTTGGAGGCGACCTGGGCGTGAACTTCCATGCCAATTACGATCTCCCAATCGCCGGTCGCGCCGGCAATGAGGTTCGTTGGCTTGGATTTCACTGCGAGCTTCTGAGAACTCATTCATAGTCTCCCGTCTTGCCGCAACCATCGATGACGACGGCCGGGCAGGACAACTGCTAATCGGTTTTGCGTCTCATCAGATAGCCGGCTCCCGCATAGATGAAGCCTGCGGCGAGCGACACGATAAATACGCCTGCGATGGCGCGCCCGAGCGTCGGCGCATCCCACACTCTGAGGAACGTCGCGATGTAGAGCACGGCGACACCTGCGACCGCGCCGGCGAAGGCTGCGATTATCAGCTTGTTTTTCTCGTCGACGCGCTGGCCCAACATGAAAGCCACGATGATCGTCGCGGGATTGAGAACGCCGTAGAGCAGCACCTCAATCAGCGGGACGTTTGCTTGTATGTCAGGATCCATCGGTGCTCCCGGCTTTGGACTTGGTTTTATCCTGCGCCTGACGCAGCTTTTCTTCCTCGAACTGGACGAACCAGCCGATCATGTTCCGCCATTGAGCGCCGACCATATCGACCATCTCCGGCGGCATGTTCTTTGCCTTCGCGCGCGCCTTGACGCGATCGATCACCTGCTGGATGCGCCACTGTACGACGGCGCCTTCGTCGGTCGAGACTTTCAGCTGCCACGCACGGTCGACGTATCCGAAGCGCTCGGCAATCAAGTCGACGAGCGTCGCATCGATGCGGTCAATCTCGTCACGCACTTGGGACATGTCTGCACATTCCCAGGGCCGTTTCGGATCCATTGTTCTAACCCTTCGTCCACCACTTGGCGGGCACGGCAAACCGGCCGGCCGCATCTTCAATCACTTGCGCCGTTCGGAAAAGCGTCTCTTCATCGAACGGCTTGCCGATGAGCTGCAAGCCGAGCGGCGTTCCCTCGGGAGAAAGACCTGCCGGTACCGAAACACCCGGAAGTCCGGCCATATTCACCGTCACGGTGAAGATGTCCTCGAGGTACATCGCCAGCGGATCGCCGGTCTTTTCGCCGAACGCGAAGGCAGGTGAAGGGGTCGTCGGCGTCAGGACAACATCCACTTTGTTCCAGGCTTCATCGAAGTCATTCTTGATCAGCGTGCGCACCTTCTGCGCCTTGAGATAATAGGCATCGTAGTAACCGGCAGAAAGCACGTAAGTGCCGATAAGGATGCGGCGGCGAACTTCCTTGCCGAAGCCAGCGGCGCGGGTTTTCTCGTACGTATCGATCAGGTTATTGCCGTTGACGCGGAGGCCGTAGCGCATGCCGTCGTAACGCGCCAGATTCGACGAGCACTCGGCGGGCGCAACGATGTAGTATGCGGGAAGCGCGTACTTGGTGTGCGGGAGCGATATGTCGTGGATCGTCGCGCCGGCCGCTTTCAGCCACGCAATGCCCTCGTCCCAGAGCTTCTGGATCTCTTTCGACATTCCGTCGACGCGATATTCTTTTGGCACGCCGACGCGCAGTCCTTTGATCCCCTTGCCGAGCACCGCTTCATAATCGGGAACGGGGGCATCGACCGAGGTGGTATCCTTCGGATCGTGGCTCGCCATGGTCTTCAGCATCATCGCAGCATCGCGGACCGTTTTGGCGATCGGTCCGGCCTGATCGAGCGACGACGCAAAGGCGACGATGCCCCATCTCGAGCAACGGCCATAGGTGGGTTTCATGCCCACAGTGCCGGTGAGCGCAGCAGGCTGGCGGATCGATCCGCCGGTATCCGTTGCAGTCGCTGCGAGGCAAAGATCGGCTGCGACGGCGGCCGACGAACCACCGGACGAACCGCCCGGCACAAGCTTGACGCTCGTATATTTGCCGTCGCCAGCTTTTCGCCGCCACGGGCTCACGACGTTGCCGAATGCGCTCGTCTCGTTCGACGAGCCCATCGCGAACTCATCGTTATTCAGCTTGCCGAGCATAATGGCCCCGGCATCCCACAGATTCTGGCCGACCGTCGATTCATACGGCGGCTTGAAGTGGCCGAGAATATTCGAGCATGCCGTCGTGCGAATGTCCTTTGTGCAGAAAAGATCCTTATTGCCGATCGGCAGGCCTTCCAAGGGGCGCGCATTGCCAGCAGCGAGCCGCTTGTCGCTCTCCTTGGCCTGGGCGCGCGCATGATCGGGCGTTGGCAGCACGTAGGCGTTGAGCGCGGGATTTGCCACCTCGATCGCGGCTAGGAACGCGTCCGTCAGCTCGAGTGCCGAAAAAGACTTCTTCTTAAGACCGTCGCGAGCTTCGGCCATCGTCAGCTTGGTTAGATCCGTCACCGGTCAAAAGTCCCTTTCAACCCTTTGCAGCGTTCGCACGCGAAAGTCTCGTTGCCGCTCGCCACCTCGATGCGATGGACGCGCAATGAGAGCCAGCCGTGCACCATGTGCTATTCCACGACCTTCGGAACAACGAAATAGTGGTCCTCGGCGAGCGGCGCATTGGCTGTAATGGCGTCGGCGATATTTCCGTCCGTCACGACGTCATCGCGCATCTTGAGCTTTTGGGCGACGACGCGGGTCATCGGCTCGACTGCCGACGTGTCGACCTCATCGAGTTGCTTGACCCAGTCGAGAATGCCCGAAAGCTCCTTTTCGAGACCCTTGGCCTCGGCATCGCTGACCTCGATCCTGGCAAGGCGCGCGATACGGCGAACGGTCGCTTCGTCGACCTGCATCGGTAATCCCTTCGAAAGTTCGGAGAAGGCTTTTCACTGCTCTCTTACCCGGGCAGGTGCCCCCGATGCAACCGGCGCAGCGTCACCCCTGATGGCCCACGGCTGCAGAGCTAAGGTTTTGCTTTTCCCGGCTTTTGCAGTGTCAAAGGGGTCGCGATGCTGTTACTGGCTAGCAATCGCTAAAAAAACCGAAGACAAGCGCCTTTTATGAGCCAATCAGTTTCCCCAGAAGCCCCTGGGCGTACGATGGAAGACCCTCAGCTATTCCTCGAAGCCGTCGCTCAGCCCGGGCGCCTCATTGGCATCGACGGCGGCACAAAGACGCTTGGGCTGGCCTTATCGGACGTGACGCGCACGATCGCCTCGCCGCTTGAGACCATTCGGCGGACAAAGTTCACCGTCGATGCCGCCCGGCTGTTGTCGTTGACGAACGAGCATGGAGTCCTCGGCTTAGTACTCGGCTTGCCGCGCAACCTCGATGGTACGGAGGGGCCGCGGGCCCAGGCCACGAAAGCCTTGGCTCGCAATCTCAACAAGCTTTCCCCATTGCCGATCTTGCTTTGGGACGAGAGGCTGACGACGGCGGAAGCCGAACGCATGCTCATCGATGCCGACCAGACCCGCAAGCGCCGGGGCGAGGTCATCGATAAGCTCGCAGCCACAATTATCCTGCAAAGCGCCCTTGACCGCCTCGGCCGTCACCGGTGAAAAGGCCCCTCTAGCCTTCGTCCCTCCGCGGAATCGTTTGTATGCCGTTAAGCGATTCCCAAAACGCCCGCGACGCCCGCTTGCGGGTGCCCCAGACTCCGCCTATAGAAACCGCTTTAATGACCTCGAAATCGAATTCGAACGCGCTGAAGGTTTTTCCGCGCCGCCATTTGCTGACTTGCGACGGCTTGTCGGCGAATGAGATCAATTTTCTCCTCGATCTCGCCGATAAATCCGCGGATCACATCCGCCGGAACGGCAAAAAGCGCGATGTGCTCGCCGGGCGCACGCTGATCAATCTCTTTTTCGAATCGTCGACGCGCACGCAGGCGTCTTTCGAGATGGCCGGCAAGCGGCTCGATGCCGACGTCATGAACATGAACGTCGCGACATCCTCGGTGACGAAGGGCGAAACCCTGATCGATACCGCCGTGACGCTCAACGCCATGCGACCCGACATCATAGTCGTTCGCCATCACGCCGCAGGCGCCGTTGAGCTTCTGTCGCAGAAGGTGGATTGCTCGGTCATCAACGCTGGCGACGGCGCGCATCAGCATCCAACACAGGCGCTCCTCGATGCACTTACCATTCGCCGCGCCAAGGGCCGTGTCGCGGGCCTGACCGTCGCGATCTGCGGCGATATCCTGCACTCGCGCGTCGCCCGCTCGAATATCAATGTTCTGAACGCGCTCGGCGCCCACGTCCGGCTCATCGCGCCTTCGACGCTGTTGCCCTCCTCGCCCGAGCGGCTCGGCTGCGAAGTCTTCACGGACATGTGGAAGGGCATCGAAGGCGTCGATATCGTGATGATGCTCAGATTGCAGCGAGAGCGCATGGACGCATCCTACGTGCCATCGAGCCGGGAATTCTTCCACTTCTTCGGGCTCGACCAGGAGAAACTTGCCCGCGCCAAGCCCGACGCGCTTGTCATGCACCCCGGCCCCATGAATCGGGGCGTCGAGATCGCGTCCACGGTTGCCGATCACTCGCGTAGCGTCATCCGCGAGCAGGTCGAGATGGGCGTTGCCGTCAGGATGGCTGTGCTCGAAGCGCTATCGGCGCATCTGCCGAGCTTCAAGGACATCGCCGAATGAGCAAAGCCATCGAGAAACCCATGAGCGTCGGTAAGGCGACGGTCTTCATCAACGCCCGCCTGGTCGATCCGGCTACCAATCGCGACGAACCTGGCGGACTTCTCGTCAAAGATGGAGTCATTGCTGACCTTGGCAGCCATCTGCGCCGCAATGCTCCCGAAGGCGCGACGGTCATCGACTGCAACGGTCACGTCCTCGCGCCCGGCCTGATCGATGCGCAAGTCTTCACGGGCGAGCCCGGATATGAGCATCGCGAAACGCTGAAGACCGCGAGCCACGCCGCCGCCGCCGGGGGCGTTACGACAATTGTCGTCATGCCCGAGACCAACCCCGTCATCGATCAGGTATCGCTCGTCGATTTCATCCAGCGCCGTGCCCGCGACAATGCTCTCGTCCACGTCCACACGATGGCCGCGATGACGAAGGGCCTCAAGGGCGAGGAAATGACCGAGATCGGCCTCTTGAAGCGCGCCGGGGCCATTGCCTTCTCGAACGGCAAGTCAAGCATCGTCAACACGCGCGTGATGCGCAACGTGCTGAGCTACGCCAAGGACTTCAACGCACTTGTCGTGCATCACACCGAGGACCCTTACCTCTCGGGCAGCGGCTCGATGAACTCCGGCGAGATTGCCGCCCGGCTGGGTCTCCCTGGGACTTCTAAGATCGCCGAGACGATTACGCTCGAGCGCGATGTGCGGCTCGTCGAAATGACCGGCGGGCGCTATCACGCCGCGACGATCAGCTGCCAGGAAAGTCTCGACGTCGTTCGAGCCGCGAAGGCCAAAAAGCTGCCGGTAACCTGCGGCGTGTCGATCAATCACCTGACCCTCAATGAGAACGACATCGGCTCATACCGTACCTTTTTCAAAGTGCGGCCGCCGCTCAGGCGCGAGGAAGATCGCATGGCGATGGTCCAAGCGGTCGCCAACGGCGATATCGACGTCATCGTATCGAGCCATGATCCGCAGGATGCGGACACCAAGCGGCGTCCTTTCAGCGAAGCCGCCGATGGGGCCGTCGGTCTCGAAACGCTGCTCTCGGCCGCACTTCGCCTCGTGCATTCGGGGGACGTGACGCTTTCCGCCATGCTCAAGGCGCTGACGATCAATCCGGCACGTCTGCTCGGACTGCATAGCGGCCGCCTTGCGAAAGGTGCCATCGCCGACCTCCTGCTTTTCGATCCCGGCGAGCCGTGGGTCGTGAACAAGGACCTGCTACGTTCCCGGTCGAAGAACACGCCGTTCGACGAGGCGAAGATGCAAGGCCGCGTGCTTAGAACGATGGTTGCCGGACAAACGGTCTATGAATACGCTGGCGTCGAACGGACGTAGCTTATTCAATAACGCCCGGATAACGGAAATCGCGCGAGCATGGCTTCGACATCGTTCCCAGCGTTATTGATTGCCCTGGGCCTCGGCTATTTGCTCGGCTCAATTCCATTCGGCCTCATCCTGACGCGCATCGCGGGCCTCGGCGACGTCCGCCATATCGGCTCAGGCAATATCGGGGCGACTAACGTTCTTCGAACGGGCCGTAAGAGCCTTGCCGCCGCGACACTTCTTTTGGATGCGGCGAAGGGCGCCGTCGCGGTGCTGATCGCGGGCCATTGCTTCGGTGAACTGCCTGCCATGCTTGCCGGTCTCGGCGCGTTCTTCGGGCACGTCTTTCCGGTTTGGCTCCAATTCAAAGGCGGCAAAGGCGTTGCGACGTTTGTCGGGGTGCTCTTGGCTGTCGCTTGGAAGATCGGAGCGATTTTCATCGGGTTCTGGCTCGCTGTTGCCGCCCTGACGCGATTGTCGTCCCTTGCGGCAATCGTTGCGACGATTGCGATTCCGTTCGCCGCCTGGGTGCTCGGCAACGGGGAATTGGCCTTGGTGACGGCGCTGATGAGCATCGTCATCCTGATCAAGCATCGTGGGAATATTCGCAGGCTGCTGGCGGGCGAGGAGCCGAGGATCGGTGCAAAGGCCTGAGCAGCCAGAGCTTTTCAAACCAGCGCCGCTGCCGACGGCGGAGCTTCCTGATGCCGAACGGCTCGCATGCCTGAGGCTCATCCGATCCGAGAACGTCGGGCCGGTGACCTTTCGCGAACTCATCAATCATTTCGGGGGCGCGCAGCAGGCGCTCGAAGCTCTGCCTGAGCTTTCGCGGCGCGGTGGAGCCGGACGGACGATCAGGCTTTGCCCAAAGGCCGACGCTGAAAAGGAACTCGAGATCGCGTCCCGTGCCGGCGCAGTTTCGCTATTTACGATCGAGCCGAACTATCCTGCTCTGCTGGCGCGCATCGAAGCGCCGCCGCCGATGCTTTACGTCAAGGGCCGTCTTGACTTGCTCAACATGCCGGCGATCGCGATCGTCGGTTCGCGGCAATGTTCGGCGGCAGGGGCGCAGTTGACTCGGCGCTTCGCCGATGAACTGGCGCAAGCCGGGTTTGTCGTCGTCTCCGGCTTGGCGCGCGGCATCGATCGGGCGGCGCACGACGCGGCGCTCTCGCGTGGAACGGTCGCCGTTCTGGCGGGCGGCGTCGATTGGATTTATCCGCCCGAGCACGCCGAACTTCAGGAGCGCATCGGGCGCGAAGGTTGTCTGGTGACGGAACGCCAGCCGGGGCTTCAACCGCGCGGCAAGGATTTTCCGCGGCGCAACCGTATCATCGCCGGTCTCGCTCATGGCGTCGTGATCGTGGAGGCGGCGATGCGCTCCGGTACCCTGGTCACCGCACGCTATGCGAACGATCACGGCCGGGAAGTCTTTGCGCTGCCGGGGCATCCTCTTGATCCCAGAGCGGCGGGGACCAATGGCCTGATCAAGCAAGGCGCGATGCTCGTTACCGAACCGGCCGAAGTCCTCGAGGTCCTACAGCCGATCGTCGGCCGGAAGCATCGGCCTGCCGCTCACGACGGATCCGGCGGCGCCACGCATTTCGACACGCATCGCGATAATTCGATCCAGGCTGGACCAATCATAAAGAGTGCGCCTCCGCAGCAGCCCTCCAGTCGCGACGCCGCGGATGTCATGCGCGCTGTGCTGACTGCGCTCGGACCTGCGCCAACGGGCGTTGACGCCATTACGCGAGCGACAGGGCTTGATGTCCAAAGCGTCCAGATCGCCCTGCTGGAACTCGACCTCGCCGGACGTATCGAGCGCCAGGGCCTCAGTCTCGTGGCATTGAAAGGAGCAAGCTAAGGGCTGCGTGGCGCAGTCGTTACCCCTTGAGTGACTCTGCGATCGCTTCGGCGCGGGATCGAGCAATGAGATCCGGCAGCCTGGCGCATCCCTCCCGTTCAGCGAGCGTCTGAAGTTCACTCAATAAATCCGCGAGGTATTCAAGTCGCTCTCGACGTTCCCGATCCGGCAATTGCGTCGATGTATCTGCTTCGGGCAGCCCTTCCAATTTCATCACGGCGAGCCTCATCATTGGAACGGGGCCGTGTTAACTCATTCTCTCTTTAGTTGCAATATCCGATATACGCTATCTTAGGTCGAACTCCCGGCCATTTGACACCGGTGCGGCGATCAACCATGTTCCCGGCCCGCCATGCGGCTACCGATGTGAGCCGCACATAGTCCGACTGGCCTGAAGCCAGAGGGTCCAGGAGCGAAAGCGCTACATGAACGTCGTTATCGTCGAATCCGCTGCTAAGGCCAAGACGATCAACAAATATTTGGGTTCTGGCTACAAGGTCATAGCATCTTACGGCCATGTGCGCGACCTGCCTGCGAAAGATGGCTCGGTCGAGCCCGACCACGATTTTAATATGCACTGGGAGGTCGACAGCAAGTCCCAGAAGATCATGCGCGAGATCGCGGATGCGGTGAAAAACGCCGACAAGCTCATCCTGGCGACCGACCCCGATCGCGAGGGCGAGGCCATTTCCTGGCATATTCTGGAAATCCTGACTCACAAGAAGGCTTTGAAAAAGGGTACCCAGGTCGAGCGGGTCGCCTTCAACGCCATTACCAAGCAATCCATTCTCGCGGCCCTCAAGGAACCGCGCAAAATCGACGAGCCGCTCGTCGATGCCTATCTCGCGCGGCGGGCACTCGACTATCTCGTGGGATTTACGCTGTCGCCAGTGCTCTGGCGCAAACTTCCCGGCGCCCGCTCGGCCGGACGCGTGCAGTCCGTGGCGCTCAGGCTCATTTGCGATCGCGAAGCGGAAATCGAGGCGTTCAAGACCGACGAATACTGGACAATCGAAGCCCTGCTGACGACCGCGAAGGGCGAGGAAGTGAAATCCCGCCTCGTCGCCGTCGACGGCACGACGCTCAAGAAGCTCGATATCAAAGACGAAGCTTCGGCAACCGCGATCAAGTCAGCGCTCGAAGGCCGCGACTTCCGCGTCGTTTCGATCGAGAAGAAGGCGGCCAAGCGTAACCCTTACGCGCCGTTCACGACCTCGACATTGCAGATGGATGCGTCGCGAAAGCTCGGCTTCTCGGCCAAGCAGACGATGCAGATCGCGCAGCGTTTGTACGAAGGCGTGGATATCGGCGGCGAAACGGTCGGCCTTATTACCTACATGCGAACCGACGGCGTGCAGATCGTGCCCGAAGCCGTCAGCCAGATCCGCGATGTCATTTCGGCCGAGTTTGGCAAGAACTACACGCCGTTCGCGCGCGAATACAAAACCAAAGCCAAGAACGCGCAGGAAGCGCACGAAGCGATCCGGCCGACCGACCCGCGCCGTAAACCCGACCAGGTCCGCAAGTATCTCGAAAAGGATCAAGCGGCGCTTTACGACCTCGTTTGGAAGCGCACCATCGCGAGCCAGATGGCGCCGGCCGATATCGAGCAGACCGCGGTCGAGATCGAAGCCAAGGGCAGCGACGGCAAGGCTTACGGACTGCGCGCCAACGGCTCTGTTCTTCTGTTCGACGGGTTCCTCAAAGTCTACGAGGAAGGCCGCGACGACCGCTTCCGTTACATAGACAAAGGCAAGGACGATACCGAAGGCGATGAAGAAGATCGCCGCCTGCCGCCGCTTGCCGAGGGCGACCGCCTGAAGGACAAGGAGATCAGCGCGGATCAGCACTTCACGCAGCCGCCGCCGCGCTTTTCCGAGGCGACGCTCGTCAAACGGATGGAAGAACTCGGCATTGGGCGGCCGTCGACGTATGCCTCCACGATGGCGGTGCTTGTCGATCGCGATTATGTCCGCATCGAAAAGAAGCGGCTTGTGCCCGAAGACAAGGGACGGCTGGTCATCGCGTTCCTCGAAAGCTTCTTCAAACGCTACGTGGAATACGATTTCACGGCCGACCTCGAAGAAAAGCTCGATCTCATCTCGAACAACGAACTCGCATATAAAGAAGTGCTGCGCGATTTTTGGCGGCAGTTCATTGCTTCCGTCGGCGAGATCAAGGACCTGCGGGTCGGCGACGTCCTCGAAGCGCTGAACGAGATGCTCGGCCCGCACGTTTTCCCCGACAAGGGCGACGGCAGCGATCCGCGCCTTTGCCCGAAGTGCGGCAAGGGCCGCCTCAGTCTGAAAATTTCCGGCAAGTACGGTGCCTTCATCGGCTGCGGAAATTATCCTGATTGCAATTACACGCGGCAGCTTACGCAGAGCGACAACGGCGAAGCCGCGCTCGACGGCAAGGTGCTCGGCTATAACGATGACGGTGTCGCGGTGACGCTGCGCACTGGCCGGTTCGGTCCTTACGTTCAGCTCGGCGAGGTCGAGGGCGATGAAAAGCCGAAGCGCTCCAGCATTCCGAGAGGCATCGATGCCGCGACTCTCGATTTCGAGAAAGCGATGCAGCTTCTGTCGCTGCCGCGCGAGGTCGGCACGCATCCGACCGAAGGCGGCGTGATTACCGCCGGGCTCGGCCGCTACGGCCCGTTCATCTTGCACGAGAACGGCGATGCCAAAACGTACGTGAACCTCGAAAGCATCGAGGATGTGTTCACGATCGGTCTCAATCGCGCGGTGACGCTGCTTGCTGAAAAGCGTGCGGGTGGCGGCAAAGGCCGGTTCCAGCGCGCTGCTTCCAAGGTGTTGAAGGCGCTTGGCGAGCATCCGAGCGAGGGCGGTCCGGTTCAAGTGCTCGAAGGCCGCTATGGACCTTACGTCACTCACAACAAGGTCAACGCCACGGTTCCGCGCGGCAAGGATCCGGCGTCCCTGACGATGGATGACGCGATTGCCCTTATCGCCGAACGCATCGCCAACGGCGGCGGTAAAAAATCAAAGACCTCGAAATCGGCCAAGCCGAAAGCGGCTAAGGCGGCCAAGCCTGCAAAAGAAGAGACGACCGCATCCGCAAATCGGAAGACGGCAAAACCTGCGGCGGCAAAGAAGCCGGCAGCGGCCAAGCCGGCTGCCAAGAAACTCGCAAAGGCAAAAGCCTGAAGCAGAAGATACGAGGCGCGAAGCCAGCCGGCAAATCTGGCGCTGCGCGCGCGCCTAACGACCGTGGTCTGCCGAGCAAGGAACAGATCCTCGAATTCCTGAACTCCGCGCAAGGCAAGGCCGGAAAGCGCGAGATCGCGCGTGCCTTCGGAGTGTCAGGCGGCGCGCGCATCGCGTTGAAGCGCATCCTCGCTGAAATGGCGGAGGACGGCACGCTCGCAGGCGACAAGAAGCACCTGCACGAAAAAGGCAAGCTGCCGTCGGTCACCACGATCGAAGTGACCGGGCGGGACAGCGACGGCGATCTGATCGCGAAACCGCTGCAATGGGACGAAAAGGAAGGCAAGCGTCCGACCGTGCGCGTGGCGCTTTCGAAAAGTCCTGCGGACAACGACATCGGCATCGGCGACCGCGTGCTGGCACGGCTCGCGAAGCTGCCGCGTGGCAACGACGGCGTTGCCTACGAGGCGACACCGATCAAAAAACTGCCACGCGAGAAGCGGCGCCTGCTGGGTATCTTCCGCGCGTCGAAACGCGGCGGCGGCACGATCGAGCCGATCGACCGGAAGGAATTGAAAAGCTGGCCGATCCTTCCCGACGACATGGGCGGTGCGAGCGACGGCGATCTCGTTCGTTTCGAACTTATTCGCAAGGGGCGCTTTGCGACGCCTCATGCCCACATCGCCGAAAGCCTCGGCAATCCCGACGATCAGCGGCAAATCTCACTGATTGCCATCCACGCGCATGGCATTCCGGAGGACTTTCCGGAAAGCGTGCTCAAGGAATGCGAACACCTGCCGCCCCCGACGATGCAGGGCCGCGAGGATTTGCGCGAGCTTCCGCTGCTCACAATCGATCCCATCGATGCGCGTGACCACGACGACGCCGTGCATGCCGAACTGGACAGCAATCCGAGGAACGAGGGCGGCTTTATCGTGACCGTCGCGATTGCCGACGTCGCGCACTACATCCGGCCCGGCTCGAAGATCGACCGGGAAGCGCAGGTTCGCGGCAACTCGGTCTATTTTCCGGATCGCGTCGTGCCGATGCTGCCGGAGAAAATTTCGAACGATCTCTGCTCGTTGCGCGAGCGCGAAGAGCGACCCTGCCTTGCGGTCCGCATGATCTTCGACCGGAATGGCGAAAAGCGTCGTCACACTTTCGTTCGCGGCATGATGCGCTCGGCCGCCAAGCTATCGTATCAGGAAGCGCAGGCGGCGATCGAGGGAAAGCCTTCCGACAAATGCCTGCCGTTGATGGACAAAGCCTTGAACCCGCTGTGGGCGGCCTACAAGGCGGTTGCGACGGCGCGCGATAAGCGCGGCCCCCTCGATCTCGATTTGCCGGAGCGCAGAATCGAGCTTGACGAGAAGGGCAAGGTCGCGCGCGTGGTGACGCCGGAGCGGCTCGAAGCGCATCGCCTCATCGAAGAGTTCATGATTCAGGCGAACGTCGCCGCCGCGGAGACGCTCGAAGAGAAGAAATTACCTCTCGTCTATCGCGTGCACGACGCGCCGAGCCCCGAAAAGCTCAAAGGCCTCAGGGAATTTCTCGAAACGCTCGACATGAAAGTTCCGCACGCCGGAGCCTTGAAGCCCGAGGCCTTCAACACGGTTCTTGAACAGGCCAAGACTCTTCCGGTGCCCGACCTCATCAGCGAGGTCATTCTGCGCTCGCAATCACAGGCCGAGTACACGCCGAAGAACATCGGACACTTCGGACTTAACCTCGTACGATACGCGCATTTTACGTCGCCGATCCGGCGTTACGCCGATCTCATCGTTCACCGGGCACTCATTCGTGCGCTTGGCCTCGGACCGGATGGGCTGACGGATGACGAAATTCCGCTGCTCGCGAGCATTGCCAAGGCGATTTCCGACGCTGAGCGCCGCGCTATGGCGGCCGAGCGCGAGACGACCGACCGCTTGATCGCAGCGCATCTTGCCGATCGCGTCGGAGTGACGTTCGCGGGGCGCATCGCAGGCGTTACCCGCTCCGGCTTGTTCGTACGGCTCAAAGATACCGGAGCCGACGGCTATATCCCCATTTCGAGCCTAAGCGACGACTACTATCATCATATCGAGGCAGCGCACGCGCTCGTCGGGGCCCGGACAGGCGCAGGATACCGGCTTGGGGACAATGTCGAGGTGCGCCTGCTCGAAGCGATCCCATCGGCCGGTGCCTTGCGTTTCGAGATGCTCACTCCAGCTGCGCGCGGGAATTTCGGCGACTTGAAAGCAGGCGTTCGCGGTTCTCGCCGAAGAAAATTCGGCAAAGCGGCGCGACGTCAATAAGGTCGCAGACACCGGCCTTTGTCTTGACCACGCTCACGCGACTCCCCATCACAGTGGGTATGTCCGATTTCGAGCCAGAAACCGCGTCTGCGATCAGCGTCCCGCATCGGGATGTCTGGCAATCGATGAAGCGCGGCTGGCGGCAGAAATGCCCGAGCTGCGGCGAGGGTTCCCTTTACGGGAAATTCCTGAAGGTCAACGACGCCTGTCCGAAGTGCGGAACCGAGCTGTTCCATCAGCGCGCCGATGATGCGCCACCTTATTTCGTGATGACGATCACTGCGCACGTCATCGTCGGCGGTATCCTCGTAACCGAGAAGATGTTTTCCCCGCCCGTTTGGGTCGAGCTCGCAATCTGGTTGCCGCTCACGGCCTTGCTCAGCTTGTGGCTTTTGCCTCGAATAAAAGCGACGCTGATCGGCTACCAGTGGGCGCTCCGCATGCACGGGTTCGGCCACCCGGCGTTCGACAACATGAACTTGTCGGACCTGCCGCCCTCGCCTTCCGAAGCCGCGTCCTGACTTTCGCGGTCACGCGCGATGACGGGGCATCGTCCACAACCTGATCTCTCGCCCGAGGTGCAGATCCGCGACGCGGCTTGCGTCATCGTCGTCGACAGCACGAACGGCGAGCCGGAACTCCTGATGGGGCGTCGGCATGCCGATCAGATTTTCCTTCCGGATAAATGGGTTTTTCCTGGCGGGCGCGTCGATGCGGGCGATCGCACCTTTGCTGCGAGCTTCGCGTGCAAATACACGCCGCACGATCTTGCGGCCGAGATCCGCCCATTTGCTTTGGCCGCGGTGCGCGAGCTCTGCGAAGAAACCGGCCTCGTCATTGGCAGCGAAAGAGCAGGCCCAGCGCAACTTGCCGAAGGCTGGAGTGCATTTGCGTCAACCGGATACAAGCCGGTTCCGGCTCACCTCTATCCGCTGGCGCGTGCCATCACCCCGCCCGGCCGCGTGCGCCGCTACGATACCTGGTTTTTCGTGACCGAGCGGAGCGCCGTCGCGAGCACGCAAACGAGCCCCGACGGCGAACTTCTCGATCTTGACTGGTTTCCGCTTGGGAAAGCGCGGAAGCTCGACTTGCCGAACATCACGCGGCTCATCCTGGAGGACGTCGCGTCGCGGCTGCAAGATGCTGCGCGGACTGGGAATTTCGGAGGTGAACAGCTCCCATTTTATTATGCCGATGCCTGCGGCTTTCAGCGCACCCTCATCTCTTGCACCAGAGCGCCTACGACACCTTGACACTGGCATGTTCACGCGTATGTTGCGCGCTCCGTCGCCGAAGCATTTCGGCGCAACTTTTCTTCCAAGCGTGATCCATGGCTAAGCCCGTTACTCAAAAGATTAAGCTGTTGTCTTCTGCCGGAACTGGATTCTTCTACGTCACGAAGAAAAATCCGCGCACGTCGACTGAAAAGCTCGTTTTTAAGAAATATGATCCCGTCGCGCGCAAGCACGTCGAGTTCAAAGAAACAAAGATTAAGTAAGCAGGCCGCGCGATTTACGCGGCTGACGGCTTGTTCCAAATCAGGCTGAGATAAAGAAAAGCCCCGGCCAGAAAGTGGCCAGGGCTGAAAGCAAACTCGGCAGCGGGGTAAATCGTTCCGAGACAGCTTCGCGACCCTGGCCACAACCGGGTGAAGTTCAAAGAGGGCGTTGTCCTCCACCCAGCTTCGCGATCGACCCTCTGTAACCGTTCGAGGAGGCCACTCGTGTGGTCACTCGGATCGATCCATCCCCACTCTGCCGAGCTATGCGGCGGGCTCGGTAGCGCGGGAACTTACAACGTCATCGAGCTATACGGCGCAAGATGACGAAATAGCTTCAACTTCTGGTATTGGCCCCTGTCAATCAGGCTCTTCGTGCCAGATAACGGTGCAGAAATCAAGAACTGCTTTACTGTGTTCAAATAGCCACAAATCTTCGATTCGGGCGCAAATCCGCGGGACATAAATGTCTGGCTCAGCGGAATTTTTGTTCTTTGTGGAAAATATTTTGAAAGAAATCGCGCGGGGGCGCTAGCAAAGAGGGAAGAGCGGCCTTCAACTCTACTGGACGTTGTCAGGCCGCATCGGCGACGACGCGATTGCGGCCCCGACGCTTCGCGAGATAGAGGGCCTTGTCCGCGCGCTTGAACATCGTTTCGGGCGTGTCGTTCGAATTCTCCAGCGTGCCGATGCCGACGCTCGCTGTAATGCGAACACTGTTATCGCTCACCGTAAATTCGTCCGCTGCGATACAGGCGCGTAACCGTTCGCCGATCTGATAGGCGTGTTCGAGATCGGTATCCGGCATAACGATCACGAACTCTTCGCCACCCAAACGGCAAGCCAGATCGATCCCGCGCGTGTTTCGCTTCAGGCGCACGGCGAATTCCTTCAGCACCTCGTCGCCGGCGTCGTGCCCGTACGTGTCGTTGATGACTTTGAAGTGGTCGATATCGGCAACCAGCATCGACAGGCTGCGGCCGCTGCGGATCGACTCGGAAACCAGCGTTCTTAAATGGCCTTCCATGTAGCGTCTGTTTTGCAGGCCAGTCAGCGCGTCGGTGACCGACAGTTCGACACTTTCGGCAAGGCGGTGGCGGAGGAAATCGGAATGCCGCTTGCGTTTGATCTGCGTCTTGACGCGCGCCAAAAGCTCGTGCCGATCGACGGGGCGCATCAGATAGTCGTTCACGCCCATGTCGAGC
>JAICLG010000401.1 GCA_025927515.1 Hyphomicrobium sp. | reverse complement strand
TCATTCGTCGAGCCATTCAAGCGAGGGTGGAACTGGAGAAAATACGAGACCATCCGGACATTGCCGTTCTCGGCGGCTTGGCGGAGCAAATTCGTCGCGGTTTCGGGGGTGATGGGTTTGGGACCAACCAGCTCGCGAAGGCGCTCGAAGGCTTCATCACTGTCGGACCTCACCGCCTCATCGAGTCCGCCGAGCAGCACCTTAGGGTCATTGCCGACTCCCTGACTGAGCAGCCATGATAGTGCGCTCATTTGACTAGCCGACGCCGCAGCCACCAGCGGACCGGACGACGGATCACCTACTAATGGCGCTCCCAATGCGTGCAGTCGCTCCATTGTCGCAACGTCACCGCGCTCAGCTGCCTTGGTCATCAAGTCCAAGCCGATTGGGCTATCGAAGTGAAATCCCTCTGACTGAAGAAGGGGAATGGCATCAGGAGTGCCGTCGATCCACCGGCGCGTTCCCGCCGTCTTATCGATAGCATCTTCGAGAGCCGTAACGGATGCGGGCATTCCGGCTTGCCGGCCGATGTAATCGATTATGCGTTTCGCACCGTGGCCTGTGTCGATCGAGATAATATACGTCGCCGCGTCCGTGGCTCCATAGCGATACTCGTCCTTCAGATCGAAAAACTCAGCGTCTTGGAACTGCTGTACGAGCGCCCTGAGCGCATTCGGGTCGATTTTGGTGCGATGGGTACCCGGGACGAGGACGCCGACTGACCGCGAAAATTCACGGTGAACTCCAGCGACTGGATCAACAGGTCGGTAGTCTGTCGTGAAGACGGCCGAACCGTCTCCTGAAATTGTAACGATGTAGTCGGGACACATGCCGAAGCACGCCGACCGTTGTAAGCTGATACGAAGTTTCGAATAGTCTACGTCGGGAAACTTGACGTGATGGCTGGCATGAGCGGCAGCCGAATTTCCTCCGACGAGCGCACGTCGATCGTCATACGCGTAAATGCTTAGGCTTGTGAGAGCCGCTCCAGCGACCACAAACGCAAGAACTCGGAACTGGCGCATCCGCAATAGACTGCGGGATTTCAGCCTTCCCTGCAATCCATTGAAACCGGACGTCGTCCTCGCGTATTCGCAGCCGAGACGGTCGCCAAAAGAAAAGGCCCGGCGCTTTTGCAAGCACCGGGCCCTTCATCATTCTTCGCGCCCCAAGGCGCTGAGACTTACTTCGTGATGTTGGCGACAACCCCTGCGCCGACCGTGCGGCCGCCTTCGCGAATCGCGAAGCGCAGGCCCTGGTCCATGGCGATCGGAGCGATCAGCTTGACGCCGAGCGTGACGTTGTCGCCAGGCATCACCATTTCGGTGCCCTCGGGGAGGACGACCTCACCGGTGACGTCCGTCGTCCGGAAATAGAATTGCGGACGATAGTTGGCGAAGAACGGCGTGTGACGTCCGCCCTCGTCCTTCGACAGGACGTAGACTTCCGCCTGGAAGTCGGTGTGCGGGGTGATCGAGCCGGGCTTGGCCAGAACCTGGCCGCGCTCGACTTCCTCACGGCCGACGCCGCGGATCAGGGCGCCGATATTGTCGCCGGCCTGGCCCTGGTCGAGCAGCTTGCGGAACATCTCGACGCCGGTCACGACGGTCTTCTGGGTGTCC
>JAICLG010000274.1 GCA_025927515.1 Hyphomicrobium sp. | reverse complement strand
TGCGGCACTCGCTGGTCGAGAACCTGTTCAAGGTCGCGATGTCGTCATGGCTGACACCGATGACGGTTGCGCCGAGAGCCTTGTATTTGTCGATCGCTTCCGCGAATTCATGCGCCTCGATGGTACAGCCCTTCGTGAACGCTGCCGGGTAGAAGTAGAGAACGACCGGCCCCTTCTTCAGCGCTTCGGCAAGCGAGAAGGTGAACTCCTTGCCGCCAAGCGATGCAGGAGCCGTAAAGGCCGGTGCGACGGCGCCGGGCTTCAGGGCGGCGTCGGCTGGCACGGCGATGACTGCGATCGCCAAAGCAAGTCCTGCTGTCATAAGTCTCATCATTGAAGCAATATAGGCATTCGGTACGCTCGCGACAGTTGCTTTAATGTCCGCAGCTCAAGCTTGCAGGAAGCTCAAACCATGAGGGCTATGGTTTTTCATAGAGCCGGTGAACCCCTGGTTCTTGAGGAGCGGCCCGATCCTGTTCCCGGCCCAGGGGAGATACGTGTCCGCGTCGAAGCCTGCGCGGTATGCCGGACCGACCTGCACGTCATCGACGGAGAGCTGCCCGATCCGAAGCGGCCCGTCGTCCCAGGCCACGAGATCATCGGCACGATCGATCAGGCGGGTGACGAAACATTGGCGTCGCGGATTGGCGAACGCGTCGGCATCGGCTGGCTGGGACATACATGCGGACACTGTCCTTATTGCGCAAGCGAACGCGAAAACCTTTGCGATACGCCGCTCTTTACCGGGTACACGCGCGACGGTGGTTTTTCCACGCACGTCGTCGCGGACGCGGCTTTCGCATTTCCACTGACGGGATTTGATGACCCTGTCGCGGCAGCGCCGCTCATGTGCGCGGGATTGATCGGCTGGCGATCCCTGCGCTTCGCCGGTGACGGTCGACGCATCGGCATTTACGGATTCGGAGCCGCCGCCCACATCATCGCGCAGGTTGCCGTATGGCAAGAACGGGACGTCTATGCGTTCACGCGGCCGGGCGACGGTGCTGGTCAGCAGTTCGCGCGCAGTCTCGGCGTCCGCTGGGCTGGCGGGTCGGATGAGCGTCCGCCCGATGCACTCGATGCAGCCATTATTTTCGCGCCCGTCGGATCTTTGGTTCCGCTCGCGCTCGCGGCGGTGAGAAAAGGCGGCCGTGTCGTCTGCGGCGGTATTCACATGAGCGACATTCCGGCGTTCCCGTATCGCCTGCTCTGGGAAGAACGCGACCTTTGCTCCGTCGCCAATCTCACGCGACGGGACGCAGCAGAGTTTCTTGCGCTGGCGCCTCAGGCCGGTATCCGTACGACCACAACCGTCTATCCCCTGGCGCGCGCCAATGAAGCGCTCGATGATCTGAGATTCGGCCGGTTCGAAGGCGCTGCCGTCCTCGTTCCCTGAACCTCGTCAATCCCGCTGCGGTCACGTTCTGGTCCGTACCAGTACGACATCGAGAATTTCAGGGAAGCGCGGATGCGGTATTCGACGATTCCGATGATCCCGAGCCGTCAGGCGGAAGGCTAGGTGTCACGCCGTCCTGCGCTTCACTCTCGGAGATCGTTCCGTACTTCTCGGAATTGCTTGGCTGATTACCGAAGTTGTATGCAAAAACGATAAACGCCAGCGCCACAACAATTAGTGCCGTAAGCGGAGAGGTTAGCCAGCCGCTGCCAGACCTCGGAAGCTGCGGATCACCATCGCGCATAACCATCTGGTCCTCCGTGCGTAAAGCTTTGCAAATAAACCCGTGTCGCGATCCTAGAGTTCCGAATATGGGAACGCGAAACCCCACCGAGGAGTATGATCCACATAAGAGAAGCATCAAGCGTCGAGTTCGGAAGACAATCGCCATGCCCGACAAGAAAAACACGACCGGCGACGAGCATAAGCCACTCGACTATGACCGCGGCGGGCACAATCCGCTGCCGGCAAAGTCGAAGAAGAGAGTGCAGGTCGGTCCGACGCCGACTTCTGGCAGCCCCGATAAATCTACGCCTTCGGCCGGCAAGAAAATCCGCGAGCAAGGAACGAAGCAGGACTGATTGGCGGCTTGAGCCAAATCCAAAATGGGGATCGTCTTAGTCTTTTGTTATTCCTTACAAATACGGCACTTATGACGCAGCTTCATTAACGCAAAATTTCGCTTTATCCAGCAAGGGTCACGGCGAGCGATGCGGTGCGGTTGCGCCGAAGGCATGAAGCCATTCATCGCTCGGCCGCCCGGCGCGGCATTGCAGCTTCTTCTCGCCAGTTCTGGTCGATTCCTCCCGCTTTGCGGATGAGCACTGATTGGCGTCCGGATTTTGGAACAATGCGGCTTTGAAGGCCGCGATAGCGCGTAGATTCAGGAGAGTGCCTCAATGCCCATGGAAGATGTTGCGCAGATCGAAAGGGGCATCGAGGAATTTCGGACCGATACGGATATTCCTCTCCGCAAGACATCGCGCAAGCCGGCGACGGCGCGGAAGAAGCGCGTTACCGCTACGCCGATCCTTCATTTTCTCTCGACCCAGGCATTCGCGAGTCCGTTCGACGTAAACATGGCCGTTGATGCCGGCTTCAAAGTCGTCATCCCGCACACGAATGCGCGCCTGGACGACACGCGCGGCCTTGTTCAAGACGCCATATTCTCGCGTCCGCCCCAATACGGATGCCGCACCGGTTTGTTCATCGGCGGCAAGGATGCGCTGTTGGCTCTCGACATGCTTGCTGTCGCCAAGACGGCGCTCGTACCGCCATTTCAGCTTTCAGCATTCGCCGATCCCGGCGGTTCGTTTACGACGGCTGCTGCAATGGTTGCCTGCGTCGAAGAAATTTACCGGAAGAAGACATCGCGCACTTTGAAGGGCGCCAGCGTCGCCGTATTTGGCGCGACCGGCGTCGTCGGCTTCGCGTCGGCTGTCATCGCCGCGCTCAATGGAGCCGATGTCAAAGTCGTCTCGCATATCGGGCTGAAGGCGCTCGAGCCGTTCGTTAAAGCGGCTAAGCAGCGCTTTGGTGTTCGCCTCACACCGGTCCTTGGAGCGCGCGATGGCGACAAGACCAAGATTGTAGCGAAGGCCGACATCGTTCTCTGTGCAGCGGCCGCCGGTGTTCAGGTCTTGAAGTTAAAGCATTTCGAGAAATCCAGCAGAACGGCCGTGGTCGCGGACGTCAACGCTGTCCCGCCCGCAGGCATCGAAGGTGTCGAGTTGTTCGACTCGGGTCGGATGCTTGGGAAGACCGGAATCCAGTGCGTCGGACCGCTCGCCATCGGCGACATCAAGTATAAAACTCAGTCCGCCCTGTTCCGCCAGATGATCCGCACGGAAGAATCCTTGATGCTCGATTTCACCGATGCGTTTGCAATGGCGCGTGAACTCGTGCGCAAGGGCAAAAAGAAATAGTGCTGACCGCTGAAGCTGCGGTCTCTGCGCTTCCGCGAACGACAACTTGTATCCAGCGCAGACGGCGGCCGCATCAGCTCGGCCGGCGTCTGGCCACATATCATCATGCTTGGATGGGTCGCTTGATCAGGATCTCAGGCTTCTACGCCGAGTTCCTCGCCGACGAGCAATTGCGATAACGCTTGCTCGACGTCGTCCCGCAGCGCTGTCAGCACCCTGTGAACGGCCAACAAGCTTTCGCGGTCGAGCGATCTCAATTGGTTTTCGTCGCCCAAGGCTACATCCTGAAGGAAGCGCAAAACCGTAACGGGACTGACTGGCACGACATCCTCCGCCGTCTGATCGTGCTGAGTATATCCGAGACCGAGTGTCTGTCATGATCAGATTTTGAACTTAGGATTAAAGTCCATGGCTGTCCCAAAAACGCCCCTGCTGACAGTGGACTGTGTCGTTTTCGATCGATTGAACCGCGTTTTGCTAGTTCGCCGGAAGAACGAACCATTCGCGGGCAGCTGGGCGCTGCCGGGTGGCTTCGTTGAAATCGGAGAAACGGTAGAAGATGCTTGTCGCCGCGAGGCGCAGGAAGAAACGGGCATTCGACTTGGCGCCCTTTCATTGATCGGCGTTTATTCAGATCCGCTGCGCGATCCGCGCGGACATACGTGCTCGATCGCGTTCGCGTCGCGGACGGATGCTCCGGCTGTGACTGCAGGCGACGATGCGG
>JAICLG010000201.1 GCA_025927515.1 Hyphomicrobium sp. | reverse complement strand
GTCGGTGGTTATGGGCCCCGGATCGGCGCTCGCTTCCGCTCGCTTGTCCGGGACGACGCAATTTGTTCGAGACTGAGATCGCGGGGACCACAGCCGCAACGAAAACGAGCTATACCGCTCCAGCCTTCTGTGCGTATTCCCAGGACGCCTGCGCCAGCGGCACGGTACGCTTGGCGGATTCCATCGCCTTGGCGCTTGCGGCAGTGCCGTCGCGGATACGTCCGGCGATGCCTTGGGTAATGCCGGCGAGCCTGAACAGGTTGTAGGCGAAGTACCAGTTCAGGTCGGGAACGGCGCTGCCGGTGACGTTGCAATAGATTTGCGCCGCCTCTTCCATACTCGGAATGTTGAGTGCCTTGAGATCGGCGTTCACGAGTCCGGGCATGGTCCACTGCATCAACAGATAGGTGAAGTCCGCCATCGGATCGCCCAGCGTCGACAACTCCCAGTCCAGAACCGCAAGCACGCGCGGCTCGGTCGGATGGAAGATCATGTTGTCCAGGCGATAATCGCCGTGCACGATCGACACCCGTTCCTGATGCGGCACCGTCTTCGGCAGCCATTCGATCAGGCGTTCGACTTCGGGGATGTGCTGCGTCTCGGAGGCGCGATACTGCTTGGTCCAGCGATCGACCTGGCGAGCGAAATAGTTTCCGGTCTTGCCGAAATCGCCGAGCCCGATCGCCTGCGGATCGTATTGGTGCAGCTTCGCCAGTGTCTCGATCTTGCTTGAGAATATCTTCCGCCGCGCTTCCGCCGGTTGACTCGGCAACATCGGATCCCAGAACACCCGGCCCTCCTCCATCGACATGATGTAGAAGGCAGCACCGATCACGGCATCATCCGTGCAAAGCGCATAGGCCTTGGCGACGGGAAATCCCTGCTTGCCTAGCGCGGCGATGACGCGAAACTCGCGATCGACCGCGTGCGCCGACGGCAACAGTTTGCCGAACGGCTTGCGGCGCATCACATAGGATCGTCCCGGTGTATCGAGTCGATAGGTGGGGTTGGACTGTCCACCCCTGAACTGCAGGACGATCAGCGGTCCCTGATACCCCTCGACGTTCTCGCGCATCCAGCCGTCGAGACGCGCTTCATCGATCCGATGCCGCTCCTCGACGGGCTTGGTGCCCGAAAACTCTTCGTCTCTCCTGACGCCCTCGGCCACGACGACGCTCCGTCATTATTATTGCGGGAGCGCCTGGCTCCCCTAATGCGTAGTGGGAGCGTTTGCATACTTCCGAAGTTCAAGTCTGGCAATGGCGCGGTTATGGACCTCGTCCGGCCCGTCGGCGAGCCGCATCGTGCGCATCGAGGCGTAATCCCGCGCAAGGCCAGCATCGTCGGAGACGCCGGCGGCGCCGAACGCCTGAATGGCGTTGTCGATGATCTTGAGCGCCATATTAGGGGCCGCCACCTTGATCATGGCGATTTCGAGCTGCGCGGTCTTGTTGCCAACCTTGTCCATCATGTCGGCGGCCTTGAGGCAGAGCAGACGGTTCATCTCGATGTCGGTGCGGGCTTCGGCGATGCGCTGCTCCCAGATCGAATACTCGATGATCTTCTTGCCGAACGCCGTGCGCGACGACAGCCGTTTCACCATCTTCTCCAACGCTTCCTCGGCTTTTCCGATCGTACGCATGCAGTGATGGATACGTCCGGGCCCAAGGCGGCCCTGGGCGATTTCAAAGCCCCTACCCTCGCCGAGAAGGATGTTGCTGGCGGGAACGCGAACGTTCTCCATCAGCACCTGGGCATGGCCGTGGGGGGCGTCATCGAAACCGAACACCGGCAGCAATTTTTCCACCTTGATGCCGGGGGTATCGAGCGGCACCAGAACTTGCGACTGCTGCTGATGGCGGGGCGCCTTCGGATCGGTCTTGCCCATCACGATAGCGATTTTGCAGCGCGGATCGCCGACACCCGATGACCACCATTTGCGGCCATTGATCACGTAATGGTCGCCGTCCTTTTCGATCCGCGTTTCGATGTTGGTGGCATCGGAGGACGCTACTGCCGGCTCGGTCATCAAGAACGCCGAGCGAATTTCGCCGTCCATCAACGGACGTAGCCACTTCTTCTTGTGCTCCTTGGTGCCGTAACGCATCAGCACTTCCATGTTGCCGGTATCCGGCGCGGAACAATTGAATACTTCCGAGGCCCAACCGATATGGCCCATCTCTTCAGCCAGCGGCGCGTATTCGAGGTTAGTCAGTCCGGCCCCGCGAAATTCGTTGTCCTCATGCGCCGAGGGCGGCATGAACATGTTCCAGAGACCTTCCGCCCTCGCCTTTTTCTTCAGCTCCTCGACGATCGGGATGACCTTCCAGCGCGCGCCCGCCTCATCTTGCTGGCGATAGGTCGGCACGGCGGGCCGAACGTGCTTGTGCATGAACGACTGTACTCGATTGAGCCATTCGCGCTGACGGTCAGACATGTTGAAGTCCATTGGGCGTTCCTCACATCACTGATTGAAATTCGTTGCGGGCACTGTCTCTCCGCCGTTCCTCCGCTGCAAGACCATTCTTGCCGATGAGGACCGCGGCTGCGGCTATCCGCCGCCTGGCCGGGATTGCCTTGCACGAAGCCCGCGCATTGACATTCTCCGCTGTAAAACGATAGTTTCATACAACTGTTTGAATTGCAACCCGGCTTGCGCATAGGCCTATGATATGGCGTCGGACCAGACCAGAACCGCGATCCTCCATGCCGCCGAGCGGCTTTACGCCGAACGCGGGTTCGGCGACGTCACGCTGCGCGACATCGTGGCGGCGGCCGATGTCAATCTGGCGGCAGTGAATTATCATTTCGGCTCCAAGGACGAGCTGATCGCCGAACTGTTCGTCAGCCGCAGCATCGCCACCAACCGCGAGCGGCTCAACGAATTGAAGCTGGCCGAAGAAGCCGGCGGCGGCCGCGCCAGCATCGATTCCATTCTACGCGCGCTGGTCGGGCCGACGCTGCGCGGCTGCCTCGGACCGGAACGTGAGCGCTCGACCGCGTCACGTTTCATGATCCGGGCCTCGATTGAATCAGTGCCGCCGATCCGCAGGATCAAAAATCGCGAGATAGATCATTTGCGCAAATTCGCCGCCGCGATGCGACGCTCACTGCCCGAGGTCAGCGAGGTCGATCTTTACTGGGGATTGCATTTCGCACTGGCGATGGCGCACCAGACCATCCGCGACAGCGAGCGCCTGGCTAAATTGTCCGACGGAATGTGCGATCTCGATGACGTCGGGACGATCATCGACCGCATCGTTGCCGTCTCGGTAAAAGCGCTGACGGGCCGCCAGACGCAAACAAAACCAGCCGCCAAACTTGTAACGCGGGGCGCGCCATAATCGCGTGCTAACCTCGGCCGCTTCCGCCAACTTAGCCGCATTACTCAACTCGCAAGGCCAGGGAAAAAGCTGTGGGTTGTTGCAGTCTGCCCGCGCTATGACGTTATTCGAGAGTAACAACGGGTTTTGTGAGTTCGAAATGCCGCCGTCACTTTCAAACATAGAAACTCAACTTGCTTTCTCGCTTTACGAGAGCAAAGGCGTGTACGCCGCACTCCTCGGGTCAGGGTTGTCACGAGCGGCCGGCATCCCCACAGGTTGGGAAATCACTCTAGATCTCATTCGGCGAGTCGGACTGACTCAAGGCGTAAGCAACCAAGGCGATTGGGCAGAATGGTATCGAAAGAGTGTCGGCGTCGAACCGAACTATTCAACATTACTAGAAGAACTTGCGTCGTCCCAGGAAGAACGCAGGTCGATACTGCATTCCTACATTGAACCAAACGCTCAAGACCGCGAGGAAAGCCGCAAGCTTCCGACCGCAGCTCATCGAGCAATTGCCGATCTGATTGCGGATGGCTTTATTCGGGTCGTTATCACGACAAACTTCGATCGACTGTTGGAAAACGCGCTTCGCGAAAGGGGCATCGAAGCGACGATTATTTCGTCAGTCGATGCGCTTGCCGGCGCGGAACCGGTGGCACATAGCGATTGCTATATCTTGAAATTACATGGTGATTACAAAGATGCCAGACTTCTCAATATTGATTCGGAGCTAGCAAAATACCCCCCGCAATATGATGCATTATTGGATCGCATCTTTGACGAATACGGATTGATTGTTTGTGGTTGGTCAGGAGAGTGGGACCATGCCCTGCGTGCAGCGTTCTTGAGGGCGCCGAACCGTCGGTACCCAATTTATTGGGCAGCTCGCGGAACGCTGATGCCAGTCGCACAGGAACTTGCCGATCACCGGCGCGCCCGTGTATTTGCCATTAATAGCGCGGACGATTTTTTTACCAAGTTACGAGAACGTGTCCAAACCCTATCCCATTCTCAACGTCAGAACCCGAATAGCATAGAGCTCCTCGTTGGTACGGCGAAACGTTATCTGGGGAAATCGGAACATCGAATACAGCTTCACGACCTTTTTGAGCAGGAACTCCAAAGTATCCGGGGGCTGATCGATTCAGACGAATTTGAAGCCAATGCGCCTTGGGCGATCGAAACTCTTCGCAATCGCCGTGATAGATACGAGGCAATAACTGAACCAGTGGCGCAAATGATAGGAGTTCTCGGGCGGTGGGGCGACGGAAGCGAGCTGTCGATTGTGACCGACGTTTTGACGAATCTTCATCATGATGCGCGAAAGCAAGCTTCAGGACTTAATCACTATTTGAATATCCGTCTGTACCCCGCAGTTCTTGTTTTTGCGGCGTATGGCCTGGGCCTTACCCGTGCCGAGCGTTGGCAAACCCTTCACCAGTTGTTCTCACTACATATCAGCAATGAATATCGAAATCCGCAACGAGCAATCGAAGTGTTGTTTCCACATTCTTGGGAAGGTGGTGCACGGGACATCTGGAATCAATTTGAGCCGGAGCGAAAGCTCAAGACACCCTTCAGTGATTACCTGGTCCGCCTCTTCGCAGATTGGGGACGCAGCTTCACCGCCTTAACCCCCGATTTTGAGCTATTATTCGAGCGCTTCGAAATATTGGGGGCATTCGCTTATCTCGAAAGTTCTACAAAAGATGCGCTTCTAAACGCAGCTGCTGCCCGCGAATTTTCATGGATGCCGATGGGCAGGTCACTTTGGCATGAACGAAATGCAGAGAAGGCTTTAGCGGATATACTGAAGAGCCCGATGAAGGATGAGTTGACCAAAGCCGGGTTTGCGAACGGTGATGGCGATTCATTGATCCTGTATGCGCAGAATTTCAGGAGCATGGCCGCTCGCCTGCGCTGGATGTAGCAAAAAAATTCCGCGAATGCCTTCTCGTTTCTTGCGATACCCCGGGATGATCTTGGAGATTAGTACCAGCGATTCCGTCCGAGCTTCGGCGATGATGAAACTGTCGTCAGTTCTCGACACGTGGGCGATCCATCGGATCGAACTCAACCATCAACTCGACGGGCTGACCAGGAACTTGAACCCGGCTTTTTCAAAGATCATCTTGGCCACGGTCGAGCGCAGGAAGGCG